>JAIRXK010000021.1 GCA_031268315.1 Puniceicoccales bacterium
CCACGCCATCCCTAGGGGCCGGCCTAAAAATTCCGTTCCATAGGGCCCATTGCTCCGCCGAGCCGCTCTGCGGCAGGGAATTTCATAAAATCTTCGACTGCTTTACCGGGGGATGCCCACGCAGTGCCATCATTCTCCGTTGTCCGGCCGTATCCATGGAATGTGGCCGGCGCCGTGGATGAATTGGCCGATTCTTCCTCGCTTTTTGGGGAAATGCCGCGGCTCTACCCGTGCGCGAAATGTGCATGGCGCGCCTAAGGCGTGGAAACCCTACGCGGGCATGTGGTGAAAATTGGCATTTGCATGGGAGCACCTCTGCCGGCGCGGGCTGCTGTGGGATGGATTGCATTTTTGGAAAAATCTATCATCAAATGATGAGTGATTACCCCGTGTTTGGGCCTCTGCCAAAGCGGTAATCGCCATTGTAATACTAGCATTTAATCTTGGATTTTGAATAATGCGATCGAGGTAAATGTCCGTAAAATTTTATTGTACCTTTGACATATTGAAATTAATTCCTAACATTATCGCAGGAGGTGTTATGTCACTTTTTGGTATTTTTGGTCCCGCTTGCGTTTTTGGCTGGGGCGAAGACGACAGATGTCGCTGTGAATTGGCGCATCACTCCAGCGGTGGAGCGTGCTCGAGAATGCCTCTTTGCCTCCTTGTCTCCACAGCAATAGGAATTGGAATTATAGTTCTCGGATTTTACTTTGCACCAACGATGGAGGCACTGCTCTGCATATGTGGATTAGGCTCCTTACTCATCATCATTACAATTGCTGTGCAGATGCAAGCCTGCTAGTTCCATGCAATTTTCACGGATTTTTCCGATTTTCGTCCTAGGTCGTGCGAGTCCATTCAGCGAAATGTAGACATGCATCCGAAGAATGCAGCCAAATGCATGCCGTTGTTCAAGGTAATTTTTCGGACAAGTGTTCACTCTTCGTCCTTTACCACCGCTGCATCGACCTTCTTTTTCACCGGCCGCGGCGGGAATTCAAATTCGATGCGACCCTCCTTTCCAAAGGATACGTAGGCGGAAAAATAGCGGCCCGTGCGGTTGGAAATAAAATTATCGATGAGCGGCGTTTTGCCCTGCTGGATGAGCGATGAAAATTCGTCGATGGTTAGCTCGTGGCCAAGGAGCATGCGGGACATGCGAAAGGTGCAAGCCTGATTTTGAAGATTTTCACAGAGATATCCCTGGTCGGTCACGTAGACTTTTCCTCCACATCCCATCGGACAATCGCAGAGAATTTGGCTCGAATCACTTTCGGTCAATGCCTGGCGAATTCGCTCCAGGGCTTCCGCAGACATGCCATCGAATTCCAACTTTGTACGGCCTGCCTCAATGACGATGCTTGCCTTGAAGGGTTTCCCCGCCCGCGAACGAAAATCTTCGAATGGGCCAATTCGCCCGGTCCGTATGAGTTCGATCACTTCCTCCGGGTTGAGCTCCTTTCCACCAATGACTTTGGCAATGGTAAGTGCCCGATCGGCCGTGTGATAGGCGCGGAAGGACTCGAGGAGTGGCTTTCCGTCCAGCGGCGAATAAATGCAGGATTCCTGGCAATTGTGCGCATCTGTTTCGCTGAAATTTTTTATCTTTTCCGTTATGAATTTCGTAAGTTTGGTTACCTCTTCCATGAACGCAGTCCTGGAAAATCGGCCGTGTTCGATTTCCCTCAGCTTAAATTCCCATTCGCCGGTCATGGAGGGATTTTTTAAAATTTCAATACCCGCAACGTTTAGGAAGTCGATGAGCCGCTCCGCCTTTGCGGTTACCAAGATGGCGCGGTCGCGCTGATCGCTCCGCTCCATGTATCCGGTGCCGATTAAATTGTCAATTATTTGGGCCCGCGTCGCAGGCGTTCCAATGCCCTTGTCTTTCATAGCCAGTGCCAGATCCTCATCATCCACCAGCCTTCCGGCCGTTTCCATGGCCGACAGCAACGTGGCTTCCGTATAGTGGGCCGGCGGCCGTGTTTGCTCCTCACATACTTCCACGGAAACGACCTTCGCCTGCGGGGGATCGCCATCCCCATCTTCAATGGCGGGGAGCGTCTCCTTCTGCTTGGAATCCTCCTGCTTTTTATCGTAGACGGCCAGCCATCCCACCTCGGCCAACACCTTTCCTTCGCAGGTGAACGTATACCCATCCACCTTGGTCGTGCGCGAAGTAACATCATATTCCGCTTGCGGAAAAAATATGGCAATGAATCGCCGAACAATCATGTCGTAGATCCGCGACTCTTCCTCATTGAGTTTACCGGCAATCTGCGGCGTTGGAATAATGGCAAAGTGGTCGGAAATTTCCGCATTGTTAAATATTTTTTTGTCCGACGGATGTATTCCATATTCCTGGGTAATTTTTGCAACGAAGGGGCTGTATTCCTCACCCATCGCCTGCAGTGTCCGTTCGCACACCGGCGCATAGTCTTCGGGAAGTGCCTTTGAGTCCGTTCGCGGATAGGTGATCAACTTATGCTGGTCGTAGAGGGCCTGGGCAATTTTCAACGTGGATGCCGCCGAGTAGTGAAAGCGCGTATTCGCTTCCCGCTGCAGTGTGGTCAGGTCATATAGCCGCGGCGGCGACTGCTTCGTTCTCTTCTTCTTTTCCGTAACCGTACCCAAATTCACCTGCCGTAAATTTTCCAAGATGGACTCTGCCTTCTCCTTCCTGGAAATGCGGTCACGGTAGCCACCCAATGTGTCGTGGGAACGCTCATCTAATTGCAACACAGAGTCATATTCTCCGTTTTTGACGGCAAATTTTCCAAGAATGCGCCAGTAGGGTATGGACTCAAAGTTGCGGATGCTCCTTTCCCTCTCAACGACCATGGCCAATGTCGGGGTTTGGACCCTTCCCACGGAGGCAACACTCTTCCTTGCCGCCGTCCGAACGGTTATCGCCCTGGTCCCATTGATGCCCACCAGCCAATCGGCCTCGGAGCGGCATCGGGCTGCCTCCTGCAGGGGAAGCATAATTTCAGGCGTGCGCAAATTTTCAAATGCGGAATTAATTCCCTCCGTTGTCATGGACGTCATCCACAGGCGGCGGAATGGCTTTTTGCATTTGCATATCTCGTATATGTAGGTAAAAATCAACTCTCCTTCACGGCCCGCGTCGCAGGCGTTGATGATCTCGACAATTTCGCGATTTGCCATCCATTTTTTTAGGCTGTGCAGCCTATCCTTCGTCCGCTCATTGGGCTTAAGTTGAAATTTTTCGGGAATAATGGGCAGATTGGCCAATGTCCAGCGTTTAAACTGCGATCCCATTTCCTCCGGCATCGGAAGTTCAACGAGATGCCCAAGGGCGGAGGTAATCACGTATTCGTCATTGAATAGTGCCTCATCCTGCTTCCTCGTCGCTCGAAGCACTCGGGCAATGTCCTTGGCCACGCTCGGCTTCTCCGCAATGACAAGCGCTTTGTGGATTTTACTCTTGAGAGTACGCAATCCAACGCGTGGTCGCCGCTTCGTTCGCCGGGCCGTTGCTACATCGTCAGATGAAGTTTCTACCTGCCCATGCACCGCATTTTCATCGAAATCATTGTCACTAATCTTGCTCATTTTTATTGTCCATCAAGCTCTAGCATTGTAATTCACATGGCGCCCATTTGCCCGCACCCACCCTTTCGATGTAGCGCGGCACAAATCGGCGTGCTAACCATTTGAAGCACTAACTTATCCTATGTTCTAGTTACTGCCCAAACTGCCATTGTCAAAGAATATCTAAAGTCTTTTTTCAAAATAGGCAATCCATTTGTCTGCTTCGTGTAAATTTTCAAAAATTTCTGTCAGCGGAAATATCTGCGGCTCAGGAAATTCACTATCTTTCCAGCCACTGGGAATGGTCCCGCCGCTGAGGTAAAGCACTCCGTGGGTGACGCCGCCATCGACATCCGGCCCAGGGTCTTTGATGCGGGGCCAGGTCCATGGGAGAAATTGCGGCAGCGCCGCCACCGCCCTGCCGATGATAACATTGAATTTTTGCGTGGGAGGAAGACCTTCTACGCGCCCCCAATGGGTGTCCACATTGCCAAGTCCCAGATCGGCGACAAACTCATCGACGGCGCGGATTTTTTTCCCGATGGAATCCAGCAGCGTAAAGTGGCATTCAGGGAAGGCTATTGCAAGGGGGATTCCCGGCAAGCCACCGCCCGTCCCCACGTCCAAGGCATTGCCGCCGGCGGGAAAGGGGAGCTGCACACCAACGGCGAGACTTGGCAGGATGTGGTGGGAAAAAATTTTATCCTCCTGTCTTCTGGAAATGAGATTCAAAACCCTATTTTTTTCACGCAGCAGATGGCAATAGCGCTCCAACTGTTCTCGCCGACTAGGCGGCATTTCTTTGAAAAATTTGTCCACCATTTTCTATTTTCTGGATGGGGATTGGAAAATTTTCCGCTGAAGATCCCATTTCAGTTGATTTTTTTAAAATTTTCCACCGCGCAGCGGAATTTTTAGCCCTCTGCACCACCGTGCTCCTCGGTTACACTTGAAAAAATATATCCGTTTTCGTGCTGTATTTTCCAAGCTCCAATCGTTAAACGCGCCTGGTGCATTGCGGCCATCGCAATTTCTTCCGTGAAGAAGAAATTGGTCGTGGTTAACTGCCCGTGGGGAAGGACTAGGACTCTATGGGAATCGCTACACAAATTCCGGTACTCATGCACTGCATTGTCTTCATATTTTAGAACAAATCCGACGAATCTTCCCATTTTCGCCCTCATTCCTGCCCTTTTTATTACCAATTTTTCACCGTCGCTATTCTGCGGCCCACACTGGGTCATGTAGCTAGTTCCAGAATCTTCAAAAACGATATACAGCGTATTTCTATATTCCTCTCGAAATGAAGCAGCCGTTGGGGTGCCCTCGTAAAATCCCCCATCTCCGTAGGTTTTTACTTCTCCTTTTCCTTCCTTGAGGTGGATGCACGCAATGAAAATGGGCAGTGATATAGCAATCCTTATCGCCTCGGCCACAGACAAATCTGGAGTTTCAAGCTCATTGAACGCGACATTTTTTTGCTCTTCGAAGCACCAGGCAAACGTCTCAAAGGAGTGAAATGGCACCTCGAAGGGGAGTTTGCGCAAAAGTGTAATGTCTGAAAATTTCACTGGAATGGGCACCGTTGCTTTTTTTAGTTCGATGATCCTCTGACAGCCATCCCCATCGTCGGCAAGGACATTCCTAATTGCTTCATCGTCCATTCCATCCAGCGCCGCTTTTACCTGATCGAAAAATTTTTCGTTGAGATAGTAAATAAAGTCTTCGAGGATCGCAATGCCCTTTTTTCGGACAAATTCTATGCTCAATGGGAATTTGTGAATTGTTTTTTTATACTTTCCCAAAAATATTTTCTGCAGGTCCTTCAATGTTTCCATTACGTCGCCACGATTGAACGCTGCCATTGCAGCCGCAATGGATCCGACGGATATGCCGGAAGTGCAATAATCTCCCTTGAAATCAACGAGCTCCCTAATGACCTCATCATAGGGACACCCCTTTGCTCCGCCTCCGCTAAATGCAAAGTGATTTATTTTTTGTCTTTCACATTTTTTCCCCAGGGAATCGATCGTTTTCGATGGTTGCAAATAGCCCTCCATTTCGGTTTCCATCTCGTGCACTTTGATGTAGAGAAAATTATCCATGCAATCGTAGCGCATCCGAACATCGTACCCCTTGCCGCTGATGGTTTCTAATTCGCTATTAAAGTCTTTCTCCAGCGCGGCGAAGAGGTTTGCCAGTTGGCCATTCACTTCTTCGCCATCGCCGGAGGCACCGCCCCTTACTTTTTTGGCGAATGCCGCAAAGTCAGCGAGCATTTTAAATCTTGCGAATTCCCTGAAAATGGTGTCGAATTTCGGGATTTTTTTTATCTTCGTCGTGTTCATTCGCGAATTAATGATTAAGCTGTTCCAACGCCTGCAAAGTAGGCTAATGGCGTCTCCGTCGCAGCCGGTGCTGTCCCCGGATTCGATGACCTTGCGCAAACCGGTGCAAGAGGCCTTGATTTTATTTTCAACCTTCGTTGTCTCCAAAGCACCTTGCAATTTTCCAATGCTGAAGCAGGACAATCCAACAAGAAATATTAAAACGGCGGCGACACCGGCGATCACACAGGGCATGCAGGAGGCCAACACAAGGACAACGACAGACTGCATCGCCATTGAAAAAACATACATGCAAACGGCCAGCAGCAGGGACGAAGCAATCAAAACATAGGCAACGCTTTTTAGCAAAATACGGCCCACGATTAGTGCCTTTGGGGGTTCCGTTTTTTTGAAAAATTCTTCAATGTCGCGGATCTCACCGCCAGACATTCCCATATTTGCATAGTCAACCGACATAATTACGCACGACTAATGCAAAAAACAGCAAATGGCAAGGAAATTATTCATTTGCAGGAAAACTTTCCAAAAGAGAATCGGCCTAGTGCCCCATTGCGCGATTACACAGCAACGGGAGCAAGAATTGACGGATGTGGTTGGTAATCGGTAAATTGAAAATCTTCGTAAATGAAATCGTCGATTCCCTGGCCGCGGTCGACAATGTGGAGCCTAGGAAGGTCACGGGGTTGGCGGCCAAGCTGCTCCTGGACCTGGGTGAGGTGATTTTTATAAATGTGGTAGTCCCCAAAGGTGTGTATAAATTCCCGGGCGCGCAGCCCACACACCTTAGCGATGGCATGGGTGAGTAGAGAATAGCTGGCGATGTTGAATGGAACTCCGAGGAATAGATCCGCACTGCGCTGGTAGAGTTGGCAGCGCAGGTCGCCGCTCTCGCTCACGTGGAATTGGAAAAACGAATGACAGGGCGGCAGCGCCATTTTTGGAATATCACCGACGTTCCACGCAGAGACCAGGTGCCGGCGACTCTGGGGATTTTTTTTGATATTTTCAATGAGCTCGGCAATTTGATCGATGCAGCCGCCATCGGCCGTGCGCCAGGCCCGCCACTGCTTTCCGTACACCGGGCCAAGCTCGCCATTTTCGTCGGCCCACTCATTCCATATGCGCACCCCATTTTCCTGCAGATACTTCACATTGGTCGATCCCTTGAGAAACCAGAGAAGTTCGTGAACCAGTGACTTTGAATGAATTTTTTTTGTCGTAAGAAGCGGAAATCCCGAGCGCAAATCGCAATGCAGCTGTGCTCCGAAGCAGCTCAACGTTCCGACTCCAGTCCGATCATTGCAGAACTCGCCATGCTCCAGCACGTGCTGCAGCAGATCCAGGTAAATTTTCATTGCCATACCCTGTGCGCCGCTTAGAAAAAAACAAGCTATTTTTATTTGCCATGAGTCGACCAACAAAAGATGAAATTAAGTCAGCCCTCATTCGGGAGCTGGAGTTGCTGGAAGCGGAAGGCGTCGAATCCGTAAACTGCGACTCCGTTCCCATCCAAAGCATCGGGCAATGTGATTCCACGCGATCCGCGGAACAGACATTCGGCCAGCAGACGACGAAGGAATGCGGCGCAAAGGAGAGCGATCCGCCCGTTCGCGGTGGTAGTGGGCGGGAAAAAATGCTGCTGCCCGACGGTGACAAATCCGCCCGGTGGAATTATCTTCGTAACTTTGTACTCCACTGTCCCATCTGCAATTCCCACGTAAAGCCGGGGAAAAAAGTTGTCTTTGGCGTTGGAAATCTGAATGCGGACATCTTTTTCTGCGGCGAAGCCCCGGGTGCCGATGAAGAAATTCAGGGAGAACCATTCGTTGGCCGTGCCGGCCAAGTGCTGACGCGGCTCATTGGAGCAATGGGCCTCAATCGGAGCGATGTGTACATCGGAAACATAATGAATTGGCGGCCGGAGATGCCTACGGACCATGGCAATCGGCCGCCGACCCAGGAAGAAATGGAAATTTGCCTGCCCTATCTCCTGGCACAGCTGGAAATTGTGCAGCCCAGGGTGGTGGTCGCACTGGGCGCAACGGCGGTCCACGGTCTCCTCGGCCACGACCCTTCCCGCCGCATGTGCGACGTGCGGGGGTGCTGGTATAAATTAAAGGAAATTCCCATGCTCATCACCTACCATCCCTCATTCCTTCTCCGGAGCAATATTAATAATCCCACGCGCATTGTCTGGGAAGACCTTATGGAGGTAATGAAATACCTGTCCATGCCCATTTCTGAGGAGATGCAGGAATATTTTCTGTGATGGCCCAATAAATTTTCTTGTTTTGGTGAACAATTTCGTCCATTGGTGAGTCCTCATATGAAAAAATTTACTTCCACAGTGATCGCACTTGGCCTGTCCCTGTTGACATTTGGCTGTGGTCCCGTGCGCAATCCCGACGAATTGCACATTGCGGTGTCCGTCGACTATCCGCCATTTGAATATGTGGCCGATGGAAAATTTGTCGGCTTTGACATTGATCTAGCCAATGCCATTGGCGCGGCCCTGGAGAAAAAGGTAATTTTCCACGATATGTCATTTAATTCCATCCTATTCGCGCTGAAGAGTGGTGACGTGGATGCGGCCATTTCCACCATCACGGCCACGGAGGAGCGGAGGAAGCAGTTTGACTTCTCGGTCCCCTATTTTCGCGAAGAAATTTGCATGGTTGTCCATCGGCTGCGGAGCCGGAATAATGCGGGCGATTTTTCCGGCCTTCGCGTTGCTTGCCAACTAGGAACAACCATGGAAATTTGGCTAAAAAAACATGGCGGTGGCGGAGAAATTATTGCCATGGATAATAGCAACCAGGCCATTGAGGCGCTAAAATCGGCCAATGTGGACGCGGTTGTCATCGACGGCTTCCAGGCTCGGGAATTCTGTAAAAAAAACGGATATTTGCAATTCTACTCTCTGGCCCAATCCGAGGATGGCTATGCCCTGGCATTTTGCAGGGGATCGAATCTGACGATTGCCGTGGACGAAATTTTACTGTCCATGGAGGAAGACGGGGCACTGGAACAGCTCAAGGAAAAGTGGGGAATTGGTGGAACTAGGTGATGCATTTTTTTTCATTGGCGGCGGACTTGCGGTCACCTTTCGGCTGCTCATCGGCGGATTTATTCTCGGAATTTCACTTGGAACGGCCATTGCCATCGCCAGACAGCGAGGAAAAGTGGGGAAAAATTTTGCCACGGCCTACGTTTCGATCATTCGCGGAACTCCGCTGCTGCTCCAGCTAGGCATCATTTATTTTTCATTCCCGGGACTGCTGGGCATTCGGCTTGGAATCATTGGTGCCGGGATTCTCGCCTTCGGGGTCAATAGCTCCGCCTATGTTTCTGAAATTTTGCGCTCCGGCATTGAGAGCATTCCAAAGGGCCAGATGGAAGCGGCAAAGACCCTTAAAATTCCGCGCTTTTATATGTGGAAGGACATTATTTTACCGCAGGTGATGGCCCGCATTTTTCCGGCGATGGTCGGGGAAGTCATTGCCCTTCTCAAGGAGACGGCCCTCATTGCTACCATCGGTGGCGCCGACCTGATGCGTAAGTCACAGATGTTTGCCGCCGAGAAATTTAATTACTTTATCCCCCTGTGCATCGCCGGACTATATTACTATGCCATAGTGCTAAGCATCGAATGGGGAGCGCGGAAGTTGGAGAGGAAAATGGTCCATGCTAAGGGCTAGGAACGTCTCAAAATTCCACGGGGACCGCGCGTCCCTGTGCGATGTGTCCTTTTCCATTGAAAAGGGAAGTGTCGTGGGATTGGCTGGAGAATCGGGCAGCGGAAAATCAACGCTGCTGCGGTGCATTCAGGGCCTCGAGCGGGTAGACGAGGGAAGCATCAGCAATGGCGGCTGCGCGGGATTCATATTCCAAGATTTCCAGCTATTTCCCCACATGACGGCGATGGAAAACATCGTCTATGCTCCGGCAAGGCAAAGGCGCTGGAAGAAAAATACCTCGGAAAAGGCAGCAATTGAACTCCTTGACACGCTGCGCATTCGCGAATTGGCTGACCGCTATCCGGCACAACTTTCCGGCGGTCAGAAGCAGCGTGTCGCATTGGCGCGAAGCCTAATTCTAAAGCCGGACATACTTCTCTGTGACGAGCCAACCTCCGGATTGGATATTGCGACCACCGGCGATGTAATTGACGTTTTGAAGTCCGTTGAAAATCAGAAAATGACCATGATTATTGCCTCCCATGACCTGGATTTTTTGGGAAAAATTGCGGATCGCATCCTGGTTTTGCGCCGGGGAAAATTAGTTGCGGACATTTCCGCAAAGGGCGTCCCCAACCTTGCCGCATCGCTTCGCCCCTACTATGGACGAACGGAGGATGCGCCATGAAACTCATTGATTTTTCTACCGGTGACCTGCGCATCCGGCCTCAAAAAGCGATTCATTTGCGTCCCATCCGGAGGAATATCTCCTCTTTGCCAAACATTTCCATGAACTTCAAAAAAAATTTGGGATTTTTCAAGTTATTCATTGACTATTCTGCTTTATCTGCGATGATATGGGCTGGAGTTTTTTGAATGAGCGTAAATAGCCTAAAGTTTACCCGTGTCGCACCGCCCACAGTAGGGGCGGCAAATTCGAAGGCCGTGGGACAAAATGTGATTACGGAATACGTAAGTTTTAAAAATATGACATTTAAAGCGTGTCGAAACTACTTTGCCAGCCAAGTTCAAGACATTCGATATTCTAATTCGGTAAAGCGCTTTTTCCTCGCACTCATTGCCTATATGTTTGGAAATAATGGCCTGATGAAAATGGAATGTATCTTTGCCTTGAGCATTGAAAAAGGTGTGATTGATTTTAGTAAATTTCCCAATGGCAATTCCGGAATATATCGGCCGCTGAAGTCCGGGGAAAGTGCAATCCAATTAGAAGCCCGACCCGTGGGAAATGACAGCCCAGATGAAACAAGCGGGAAAAATATAAACTTCGAAGTCAATGCGGATGGCGCAATTTCGCAGCAATTTGAAATAAGTGATGGCTTTTACAATGTCGCTGGCGGAGAAGGAATATGTTCAATAATTTTTATTTACAAACGAACTATTTACAATGTGCCATTGGGTGGAAATGGAATAATTGCAGAAACCGCCACTGATGGCAGTGGAGTGGTCCAATTAGCGCCACTCAATTCGGACAGAGCTGCTTTACAATGCGAAATTGGGAAAAATAAAACTTGGAAAATTAATGAAAATCAGGGTAACACCCACTTTGAAAATAAAACCTTGCTTCCAAGCTTTGAAGGGCGGCCGAAGCCTGAAGACTGCGCCAATTTTCCCAACTATGAAAGCGGTGGGAATTTTAACTATCAACCAGTGGAGCTTGGAACTGGAAATTTCGCTGTCGAAGCTAAACCTATGTGTAATCAAAATATACGAGAATTTATTGAGGCCAACATCGGAAATGATATTATTCGAAACATTGAAACTGCCAACACGTGTCAAGATTTACTAATGTTATCCAAATTTACTGATGGGTATCAAAACGCGAATAGCATATGTATTAATAGTGAGGGGAAAATAAGGATAAAACTTTTTTTGCCACCGGAAATACGAGACTTTGTAATGCAAAAGGATATACCACTGTTGCAGTGCTCTAGCTTTGACGCAGGCGCACCGAAATACGTATATGTTCATGGTCAAACTTATTATCCGACAGCTTACAACGATGGAAAGTTTGACGCAAGTGGCATTTTCATTACTAATAGGGAAACGTCAATTGTCGATACTCGGCATAGAAATAAGATGAGAGGAAGTCGCGATGTTAATAAAATTGGAAACGCTTACATCACCGGCTCTCCAATAAATAGCCCTGAAACCTATCTCGATCCATCTGACTACAGATTGTTTTCCCCACTTTTCGATACCATTGCAGAGAATGAAATTGGAATTATTGTCGATGTGGCCAACGGATGTGATATGGTTTATATGCAACCTTACAACACAAATCCATCGGGGAAAAAATGTTTTCCACATGCCAATAAAGAGAATGTCCAACTGAATTGCCTTGATTCAAATAATTTCCAAGATTGGCAATTGAGAAGCTATACCGATAATGGATGTAGTTTCGCGCTGTCAGATGAAAATAAGGATCTTTTTCCGAGCATGCCCACAGGGCTATTTGATCCGCAGAACTGTGAAATACATAAAATGAACAATGCGCTCGAGGATTACTATATCCATGTAACGCACAAAAATAAATCATTGGACTACTTAAAAATGAATTGGGTTGATGGACAATCTGCTTCTCTTGAGACTTTAGAGCAGTATTGCTGCAAAATACGTAAGATTGCCAACGGGAAAAAACCGCTATTTCACTGCAATGGCGGCATGGGAAGGAGTGCGACTTTTCTGTGCGCTTATCAACTCTACGACATCCTCCAAAAGGCAAAGGAGCAAAAAATTGCTGTTACATTTGATGCAATACGACAAAAGTCCCCTGAAGTCAATGGCTGCCTTAATCTGGCATGGGTTCTGCGCAATTTAATTCTGACCGGACGCATGGCACGGCAGGCATTTATCCAAAGTCCAGAGCAACTCGCAAGCCTCTACAAGTTCGCCCAGCATCTCGTCGATCCGAAAGCGACTTTGCCGGAACAATCATCAAATTTTCCACAAAATCACCCACAAGTCATTCAAAGTCAGCCTAATCCCCAGCAACTCAAGCAATTCTTTTCCCAGACTAACACTGGAATAGGTGCTATACACAATCTTCTACCAACAAATCACCAACAACTCACTCAAAATCCGTCTCTGGCTAATTCCCTGCAATTCAATCAAATTCCGCCTCCGCCCAATTCTCAGCAATTCAATCCAAGTGCACAGCAATCATTAAAAGTACATAACCACAATCTTCTACCAACAAATCACCAACAACTCACTCAAAATCCGTCTCTGGCTAATTCCCCCCAGCAATTCAATCCAAATAATCGGCCGGATGAGAACCCTAAATCGGTTTATCTAAAAACTTAATCGTTGCAAAGCAAAAAGTTGGCTTTTTGATGTTAACAAAAAAGATTCCGGAAAGACACGGGACGCCAAACCTGAAACTAGTTATAGTTTATTGCTCAAAAAATGCCCCCTCGTTGAGACTGTAATTGGAAAATTTAAGAACTTTTTGGGGCAAAATTATCGCACTTCCGTTCGCCTAGAGCCGCATTCTCAGCCTTTATGCGAATATTTTGGCCGTAAATTTAAGGTTCTAAAATCGGTGAAGGAATTTAGCAATTCGCGTTTCACTAAGCACTTAACGAAAATTCTAAAAATTTGAAACTCTTTGGATTCTTTATTGACTATCTAGATTTATCTGCCAGAATTTCCGTGGGAGTTAATAGTGAGTTCAATTGTGATAATATCCAAAAATTTGAAACCAGTCCCCGTTGCGCCCGGCGCCGGCAGTGGGGCACCATCTACCATCATCGCGCAGATTGCAGTCGCCACATGTGTGGACTTCACTAAAATGGAGTTTGCGAAGTGTAGGATCATTTTTTCAAATCTCATTGACGGCGCCGGATGCCTCAACGCAGTCAAAAGATTTCTACTGTCGATCATCGCCTGGACATGGGGAAATAGTGGCGTAAGGAATGTGGCAGAGACATTTGACCTGGACGCAAATGCCCAAGTAAGCAATTTTGGAATTAAATTTAATGAATTCCCAAAGGATCACGCGGCTATCTACAGGCCCCTGAGCCGCAGCAATGCCTCGCGCAAAATCGCCGCCGTCTCCGTTACGATGCAGGATCCGAATGAAAAAAATAACACGTACACCGATGAAAAAGTACTCACAATAGGAAAAGATGGCACTGCCGAATTGAATAATGAAATAAATTCCGCGGATAAATTTTTCAATGTCAAAGATGATCATGGAATATGTTCGACGGTGGCAGTTATTGGGGGAAAAGTTTACAATCTTCCTCGCAGTACCGATGGGAAAATTTTACAAGAATCAGTGGCATCAGAGTCGACATGCGGACAAAAAACTTTTGGAATCACACTAATTCCACTAGCGCAGAATGGTGAAAATCTCTACTATGAGCGGACGATCAATGAGGGAAACAATAGCCTCATAGAATGGAAAATTCTCGATTCAAAGAAGCAAACAATAGAAAGCTTTGCGCCTTCGCCTGTTTCGCCGCCATCCACACAAAATCCGAATCAGTCGCCCTTCCCTCAAAATCAGACGTCATTCACACAATATTCGTCGCAATCCACTTCCAATCAGCAACCACCACTCACTCAAAATCAATTGCAGCCATCGCTTCCACCAGACTGTTCGCCGATTCCGGGAAAATTTAATCCCGACGACTTTCCTCGCACCACGCGTAGCAGTCCTCCCCCTACGGTTTTTAGACAACTACAATGCGGCACAGCATATACAATAAATGCTTTCACTATGCAGTATCATGATGCAAATATTGTCCATATGAATTCAACAACTCATGACCGTTATTTCTCCAAGTTTACGATAGACCCCACAGGCAGAGTTTTAAAAAATAATGAGCTCGCATATGATGGTTTCTATAATGTTACCGATACAAACACTGGAACATGTGCAAAGATGGCCGTATTAAATGGATATGCCTATAATGTTTTGTATGATCCTATAATGAATGAGGTACCAAAATCAAATATCTACGTGCAAAACGTAGCGAATGGAGATTATTTTTATTGCAGAGTTTGTAATGATAATACATGGGAAACATACTATATAGATCAGCGCAACCATCGCGACAAAGGAATCATGGGGCGGAAGGCCCAACAACGTCCTTCAAATTCGTCTCCATTCGATTCAAATCGTCCGCCAGAAGGATTTTCATCGATTTACCACAAAAATTAATAGAGAACATGCATGGATGGCCGCCATGTCACTGCTACGGAAGGCTTTGAGAACGTTTAAAGCGTACCAGTCTTTCCGCCCAGCAACTAGATGCTGCGCAGGAGCCCATGGACATCGGCCACTTCGGCGGTTACTTTTAGAATTGCAAAAAATTTAAATTCTTGAAATTTAATTGTTGACTATTCGTGTCGATAAGGTAGGGTGTGTGTAGTTTTACTATGGGTATCATTAGCTTTACATTGGAACCTTCGCAGCTTGCGCCGATTTTGCCATCATATGCCAGTAAGATGGCGGCCACAACGAATGCCGAACCGCAGAGCACTATCTCCATTCATATCAATTTTTCAAAGAAAAGCTTTGCCGAATGCAAGAAACTCCTTTCACCCCTCATCGGAAACTCTGGATGCTTTAGCTCAATCAAAACGTTTTTTATTTCACTCATTGCCTGGGCGTGGGGAAGCGCAGGCATAAAGAAGATGGCATGGATGTTTGGTCTAAGTTTTCAAAATAGTTCAATTGATTTTAAAAATTTTCCCGCCAATGATGTGGAAATATACTTACCATTCGTGCTTCCAAATGTAAAAAATGTTGAAATGTACGCTCGCAAAATGTCGGACTGGGACCCCGATGGTGTTTGCCCGGGTCAAATAAATGAACTTGTTAAAATTACGCAAGCCGGCCGAGCCATGCAAAATTCCCTGTTCCTAGCCAATGGATTTTACAATATTAAGGATGAAAGCGAACTATGCTCAACGATAGCCGTTGTTAATGGAATCATTTACGATGTTCCCCGCGACCAATCCGGTAAAGTTGTCAAGGAAATGGATGGCAATATTTGCAGAATTATTCTGAAACCAATGAATAAAAAAAATGAAAGTTTATATTATAATTTAAGTGGTAAAAATTACAATATCACTAATTCGAGAAATAAATTAATTGATAAGGGATCATTGCCCATACAAGTGGCCCAAATATCGGCGAACATAAGCGAAATCGCACCTGAAGATCACCCCCATGCAACTAGCAATGCGCCGCAATTGCCTCCGGAGCCGCCGGCGATGAAGAATACTAATTCATTTCCACATAGTGTCCGCACTGAAAATTCGCCGAGTAGTGTCCATATTGAAAATGCAACTCCACCGAAATCAACGGAATGCCCAGCCATGAATCGCGACGCATTCTCCGGGTGCTTTCCGGGAAATGGCACACACTATGCCCCATTGAAAATAAATCAAAATGAATATGAGTACCATGCTCGCACTATGAATCATATTAATCCGGAACAGCCGCACATAAAAATAAATAATCAATTTAGCGAATTTGAACTAAATATGACCCTTGGAGGCACGCCCTATATTTATGATAAAAAAAATCGAGTAATAACTGTAAAAAATGGCTTCTATAATATTACAAGTAAACAGAGTGGAAAGTGTTCAACAATTGCCGTCCTAAATGGGCGCATTTACAATGTCGCGCGGAGTAATAATGGGAACCCTGGATCACTTTGTATCACCTCGAATTACGGCTGCATTACGGTGCAATTGAAAGATAGCCAAGACAAGGCACTAGAGCTCAACATCCGCCCATCGAACGGGGCATGGCTCCTTACTGATCTCAATACGGGTAGTTCTCTCTTTAAAGCAGGCTACATGGAATCGAATAAATCACAAATTTTGCCCGCTGAAATAAGAGAATTTCCCAACGCCCCACAAGATCAGCCAAGCGGAGCACATTCTCATACCATCTATACTGGTCCGCCGTCGGACCATGCGCAGTGGAACTATAATCCAAATCAATCACCGAGGACCCAAGATCTAAGTCAGTCCAGCTATTATACGCAGCAGGACCATGACCCGAGTCAATCGCCGTGGAATCAGAGCTCGCAGAATTTCGGTTCAAATTCATTTCCAGGCCAATATCCGTTTAACCCGCCGCAGACAAGTTCGCGATGGGAGCACCCAACTCAATCGCAATGGTAATCGAATCGGTAAATAGAATCAGGGTTTTCCAATGGCCATCTCCAGGCCGTAGGGCGAATTGTGCCGCCTAGGAAATTGCCAATCGCAAAATTATGTAATATTCTAAAAGTGCTCAAAGGGATATCACCTTCTCCGGCAGATATTTGAGAAAAAATAAAATGTTTCCAAAATATTAAATTTTATTCATTGACAACTTATCACTGTCGATTAAACTAAACTCGTATCAAGGTTTTCTCATGTCCGCCATTAACTTATCTCTAAGGAATTCGTCAGCGAGTCCCTCCTCAAAACTGCATCGAGGTCTCAGTTCTGCGCCAACTAATGCCCATGCGCAGACCGCAGTCCATGTGAATTTCACAAAAATGAACTTTGGAAATTGTCGGAAAACTTTTTCAACTTTAATAGGAGATGCCGGGTTTTTCAGTGAAACAAAAAGACTTCTACTGTCAACCATCGCCTGGACATTGGGCAATGATGGTGTAAAAAGTGTCGCAGGGATGTTCAACATAGTTGCGGAAAAAGGCAACGCAATTAATTTCGATCAATTTCCAAGCGGCAACGCGAAAATATATGGGCTGCCTCATCCTTCTCAAATTCCAATTAAAATTACCGCCTTCAGAATGTCCGATGATGATCCAAATTGCTTTTTCTCAAGCAAAAAAGAGAAGGTAGAATTCACCATAGGCAATAACGGCCGCGCTCAATTTAGCCACGGCAAAAATAAACCATTGCCCGGCGGCTTCTATAACGCAAAAAATGCGGCTGGCGTATGCTCAACGATAGCCGTCTTCGGTGGAAATGTCTACGAGGTTCCACGCGACGATCGTGGAGTAATTAAGCAAAATTCAAATATCAACGGCAATACAATAGAATTAATTCCATTGGCCAATGGCAGCAACGACAGCCTGTTCTATAATCGGCAAAATTTTAATGGATCTATCAAGTGGAATGTTACCGATCCAATAGGAAAGGAAATTTTTAAGGGACCCATGAACCCACCACAGTCCAATCTGCCCACTTCTGTGAATCAAAATCCATCGACCCAATCGGCAGTTTCACCCAGCTCGAGGTTTTCCCCTCCACCTACGGATCCTCATTCATCGCCGAATGTGCAACCATTGACGAATCTGCAATCATTGCCAATTTCACGGTACTCCAATGCAAATTGGAATAGTTTTCCTCTACCCAAAAATAATATTCATAATTTCGCACCAGTGCAACAACTCCAAAAGGTCGCCACGTTCACTGCATTCGCCATGAGTAATGATGATCCAAATTCCGTCTACATTCCTCAGGGAAGAAAGGAAGCGAGCATGATGACTTTTAGGATCTATCCCAACGGCACCGCAAAATTTGTTAGGGCCCAGAAAAATGCCACTTCATCATCCACGGAAGTAACTGTAAATAATGGCTTCTATAACATCACAGACGAAAGCACTGGAATGCACTCGACAATTGCTATTTTCGAAGGAAAAGTTTATAATGTTTCCCGTGATCAAAATACGAACTTACACAGAAGCGGCGATGGTGCGTTAATTTTACTCAGTTTAGACGGAAAAAGCGAAGCGCATTATTACCCAAACGGAGAGCATAAATGGAAAATTAAGTTTGGAGATAAATTTTTCCCATTTATTCCTGATAAACAGCAAAATCAATCAAAAGCCACTTCAAGCGCCTCTCACTTTAATCCGCATACAAATGAATCGTCAAGTGCTGAAAATCCCAATGTAAAACTTTCTCTTTTCCCGAGAAATAGTAAGAGGTATCGATCTTTAAGGGCAAGCAATTTGACGCACAAAGTAACTGCTTGGCGAATGGGAAACAATGATCCAAATTGCAGGAGAGATAATAGCGAAATAAAATTCGCTATAGACGCAAATTTCCGTATTATAACAAATGGGAATTCCCCAGTGTTTGACGGCTTTTATAATATTGCAAATGACGACAACACATGCGCAACAATTTGTGTTATTAATGGATATGCTCACAATGTTAAATATGATCATGCTAGCGGATCCATCATTAGCGATATAGACCATGGCGAAGTTAGAGTTTTTATATCAGATATATTTGGAGATGAACTTTCTATTGCCATCAGCCAGGATGGCGATCAATATACTCTGTATGAAAACGGGAATGTCTTACATTGGGGAAATATGACTGGAAGACCATCGCAACTTCGAAATGAAAAGCGCAAATATACGAATATAAAATTTGATAAATTTCCGAATAACACCAAATCCTATCAGCCATTGGAGGCTGGAATGACCTGTGATAATATAGACTTTCTTTCCGTAAATCACAATAATCTAAACGAAATTTTCGGCAAATCTAAAGCTTGCACCATGAATATAGATAGTAGCGGCTATGCCTACATGCCCAATAATTATGCTACCGGAATTAAAGACGGAATTTATAACATCGTGAGAAATGGAATTTGCGCAACAATTGCCGTCTATGACAGCGTTGCTTACAACGTTCCACGCAATGCAGAGACCGGAGGAATTGACGGTATCGATAAAGCTACAAACTGCGGAAAAATTCAAATAGAATCATTGTACGATGGCAGCATTTCGTATTTATACGTAAAAAGTTTCGGGCGGCCTTTTCTTGAAAAATATCCAAATATTTTCCAAGAAAAGCCAAAGCCAGATAGCTTTTTTGCTCCTGATTTTGGCACATCTCAATTCATAAACCCAAATCCACCGCCGCAAGATCAATCGCAATATAATCCGCAGCAATTCTTTCAAAACCCACCGCCGCAATTCAATCCAAATCCGCCGCCTAGTTCTCAACAATTCAATCAAAATCCGCCGCCGCCTAGTTCTCAGCAATTCTTTCAAAATACACCGCCTAATCAGCAGCAACTCGATCAATATCCGACGCAATTCAATCAAAACCCACCGACGTCTTATCCATCGCAGTATGCAAATGAGCCACGACAGTGAGCGAATCGACAAATGGAATCGGGGTTTCCCGATGGCCGGCCGCGTGCCGCAAGGTAAATCATGCCGCCCGTAAAATTGCAAATCGTAAAATTATGCGATATTTTAAAAATAGTCATGGGAATATCAACTTCTTCGGCAAGCATTTAAAAAAATTGCAAAAATTTTCAAAATATTAATTTTTATTTATTGACTATTTACCACCGTCTGTCATGCTTGTAGTGGAGTTAAAATTATGTCTACCGTTAGTTTGTTCATGAAGAACTTGTCGCCGAGTTTTTCCAAAGATTCGCCCACAGCGAGCAGTCCTTCGTCAATCCCTGCCAATGTGCAGACCACGGTCCATGTGGATTTCGCAAAAATGAGCTTTAGAAATTGTCGAAAAGCTTTCACAATTTTAATAGGGGATGCCGGATTTTTCAACGCAATCAAAAAATTCATTCTGTCAGCCATCGCCTGGACAGTGGGCAGTAATGGCCTACTAAAGGTGGTGGGAATGTTTAAGATAAGCTTTACGCAAAAGAGTGCAATTGATTTCAATCGTTTCCCAATCAATAACGTGCAAATATATAGCCCATTGAAGCTTTCTGAAAATCCCACTACAGTTAGCGCCCGTCAAATATCTCCATCCACAGATGGACTAATCGATAGTACCAAAGCTGACATCACATTCAACATAGTTAACGGCGAGTGCGAAAAGACTAACATACAAAGAAATGGCTTTTACAATATTGCAAATGCGTCTGGAATATGCTCAACAATAGCTATCATCAACGGGAAAGTCTATAATGTTAAATGCGAGGATAGTGGGGCATTGGACCGTGGCAATAGCGAAACTGATTTTAATTATTGCCTTACTTTGGAACCATTAAATACTACAGACCTTACAGTAGTGAATTGCAATTTTGACTTTGCTAATAATCAACTTCATTGGACTGCCACAGATACAAATGGTTGCTCCCTCATTACCCGTCAACCTTTTCTTCTGACGTCATCGCTTAATCCTCCAACGCCGCCGGCACCGCAAACCTTCCCTCCAAACCAACCGTTACCCATTCTAAACCAACCGTCACCCTTTTCAATCCAACCGTTACCCATTCCAAACCAACCGTCAAACTTTCTAAACCAACCGTCAAACTTTCCAAACCAACCGTCAAACTTTCTAAACCAACCGTCAAACTTGTCATATTCACCGCAATCCTCTTCAGCCCCTGGACCTGGAACCTTTAGTTCGTCACCAGTACCGCCATTTTCCGCAAATCAAGCGGCAAATGCGTCTTTTTCCCCTACACCCACGCGCGACATGCCAAATGATAGTAACTTCCCTCGTGTCAATGGTAAAAATCCAAGCTGTTATAGATCATTAGATTTACGGAAATCTTATAACCTTCAAGCTTTTTCTATGAATAATCAGAAGCCATGGGACAAATATAGTGAAAATGAAATATCGATAACTATAGATAGTAACGGCAACGCCACAGTCGGAAATTTGCCGGCAAGGACTGGCTACTACAATGTAACGGATACATCGACTGGACTATATTCAACAATCGCCGTTATCAACGGATACGTTTATAATGTCGCTTATGACGGCAAAAGAATTGAAACGAACCACAATAATAAAGTAATTATATTTGACTCGCTCAACCAGCGATTACAATGTTCAATAAGTGGTGACGCCAAATTCACTGTTTGGGATCAACAAAACAATGACATTTCGTCTAGCATTACCCCAACAACGAACCAATTCCCCAAAAAGCCCCGGGAAAAATCATCACACGCGTTATCTGCGTCAGCGGACTATCTCGGCATAGATTTTGCTGTATTTCCTAAAGGTAATCGCCCCGCCGGCCGCTTCTATCAACCTTTACAAAAAAAACCATATACTGGAATTCTATTTCTCTCATTAAATTCGCATGATTTAGCCCAAATCAGTCCTGTTAGTAACGTACATTTAAGTGCAGTAGACATAGATGCAAATGGCTATGCTCGTATTCAAAAGGACTCCCAGAATGTTCGGGACGGGTATTATAATATCAACAACAATGAACAATGCGCGACAATTATAATACATAACAATTATATCTACAACGTTAAACGCAACCCAAACACTGGAGAATTCACAAAAAGTAATGGTCTTTTAGAGTTAACGCCATTAGGAAATGATAACACAGTATGTCTTTTTTACAATGAGGCCAATGGGGATTTCATAGACCCGCCGCCTAATCCGCAGCAATTCTTTCAAAACCAGTTATCCTATCCGCAGCCGACTAATCCGCAACCATATAATCAAAACCAGTCATCTTATCCGACGACTAATCAGCAGCAATTCAATCCAAATCCGCCGACTAATCCGCAGCAATTCAATCAATATCCGACGACTAATCCGCAGCAATTCAATCCAAATCCGACGACTAATCAGCAGCAATTCAATCCAAATCCGCCGACTAATCCGCAGCAATTCAATCCAAATCCGCCGACTAATCCGCAGCAATTTAATCAAAATTCGCCGACTAATCAGCAGCAATTTAATCAAAACCCACCGACGCCTAATTTTCAGCCATATAATCAAAACCAACCGCTGCCATATAATCAAAACCAACCGCCGCCTAATTCTCTGCCATGCAATCCAGAGCCATTTAAATCATTTTATGGAAAAGATGGCCCCCTCCGATTTTGATAACTTTCCCTCGGTATATCTACCTCGTAAGCAGCATAAATAGTCAAAGTCCACCGGGCGCCGCCCCTGCTATGCGCAACATTGGCCGATGGGAAGAGTGGAAGAACGTTGTCTGCATATCGCCGCTGGACGAATTGTGCTATCCTATACCATTGGCCCATCAACTCGCCATGTGGCGTTCAAAAACATTTAAAAGATTAACGTGCACTGCGGATATTTAAGACGAATAGCCGATGCGCGCGATGCCTTATCTATTTGCCCTACTTCAGCCGCGACTTTCCACGCTTTTTCCCATGCGCGCATCATTTTCCATAAACGTAGTTAGAATTTCCTGTGCCCTTTGGATAACTACATCGGGCAAGCCGGCAAGTTTCGCCACGTAAATTCCATAGGCCCTATTCGTAGGCCCATCGGCAATTTTTCGCAGAAATAAAATTTCATCACCACTCTTAGCGACTTGCATGTGAGCATTTCTAATACGCGGCAGCAGCGATTCCAATTGGGTCAGCTCTTGGTAATGGGTTGCAAAAAGCGTAATTGGTCCGCTGGCATCTTTTCCATGGAGATATTCAATCACCGACCAGGCGATACTTAGTCCATCGTAGGTGCTGGTCCCCCGGCCAACTTCATCGAGAATAATCAGACTGTGCGCCGTGGCGGTGCGCAAAATGGCCGCCGTTTCTTGCATTTCTACGAGAAATGTAGATCTTCCTCGAGAAAGATCGTCTCCGGATCCGATGCGGGAAAAAATGCGATCAATTTTTCCAATGTGCGCACGGGTGGCAGGAACCCAGGATCCGGCGTAGGCAAGCAGGGTAATGAGCGCAATTTGGCGAATGTAGGTGGATTTTCCCGCCATGTTGGGCCCCGTTATGAGCATAATTTGGTCGGCGGAACTGCTCAGTTGGGTGTCATTGCAGACAAAGTGCCTGGTTCCCGCCAGCGGAACGGAATTTCGAAGGATTAGCTGCTCAATTACAGGGTGACGTCCTTCCATAATCTCAATGTTGTCACCGCCGTCCACCACGGGCCGCACATAATTCCACTCCCGGGCAAGGATGGCCCATCCGGCATAGACATCCAGCTCGGCCAGGACCTGCGCCGCCCGATAAATGGCATCGGATTGGCCCAAAATGTCACCAACGATCATCTCAAATACTTGTTTTTCTCTAGCAAGCATGGACTGTTCCGCATCGATAATTTCCCGCTCCCGATTTCGCAGCTCTTCCGTTGTATATCGCTCTCCATTGACCAGAGTTTGGCGCCGCACGTAGTGGGCCGGAACGAGACTCAAATAGGACTTCGACACCTCAATGAAATAGCCGAATGCGCCATTATTTCGAATGTGGAGCGAGCGTATGCCAGTGCTTTTCTGCTCCCGCACCTCCAATTCTTTCAACCAATTTTCGCCATCGCGCAGCAGGGCACGGTATTGGTCCAATTTTTCGTCGAATCCGTCGGCTATGAATCCCCCATCGCCGGTGTCGTTTGGCAGCGTATCGACCAGCGCCGCTGAGAGCCGTCTTCTGAGATTTTCAAATGTATCCACCGACTCCAATGTGCGTTTAGCCCAGCAATTTCCCTTAAATTTTCCGAGAATATGGACGAGGTGGGGTAGCCGCACGAGTGTTTCCATAATTCCTCCGGCATCGCGGGGATTTCGTATGCGATTTTGAAGGCGGCCGAGCATGCGAATCATGTCGCGGGTATAGCCCATAAGCACACGAAATTCATCGGCTGCAGTCTCATTGGTGTAAAATTCTTCGACCAGTGATTGGCGACGATTGATTTCGTCGAGATTTATCTGCGGCTGTGACAAATATTCCCGCAGCAGCCTCGAGCCCGCCGACGTTTGCGTGCGGTTGACCGCGTGGAATAGGCTTCCCTCATGGCTATGGTGGGAGGAGGTGAAAATTTCCAAATTACTGAGCGTTGTCCCATCGATGAATAGGTTTTGATGGAGATCTACGCGGCGAATGGAACGGATATTCTGTGGAAAATTTTGTAAATTTTTGGACGCATAGGTGAGCAATGCGCCTGCGGCTGAAAGGGCCGGATCATTGTCATCGACGGAAAATCCAGCAAGGGAAATGACTCCGAATGTGTCATAGACCGCCTGCCGCCCGTTGATGAAGTCAAAGTAGGCATCCGGCAACTCCGTCGTTAGCCGCCGCGTTGAAACGGTATTGAAGGCATTGAGCCAAAAGTCATTTCTTTCACACCAACTCTCCGAAGAGCCCTCCCGTATGAGGATCTCCCGGGGATTGTAGGATGAAGCTACTGAAAGCAGCTCACCTATGTCCCTCGACGATGAAATTTTTAATTCTCCATCGCAGAGATCGAGCCACGCGGCGACAATCCCGCTATCGGCCACATCAAAGGCAAGCATGTAGTGGTGCTCGCAGGCCTCAATGTGATCATCCTCAATGACTGTCCCCGGTGAATAAATGCGCGTCAGCGCTCGACGAACTATTTTTCCCGCCTCGGGCTGATCCAGCTGGTCGCAGATGGCCACCTTATAGCCGTTGGCCAATACTTTCTTTATGTAGCCATTGGCACAGTGATGCGGAATCCCCGCCATGGGAGACTCCTGCCGGTGAGTCAGGGCTAGGCCAAGCATCTGCGATGCAATTTTTGCATCTTCATTGAAAAGCTCGTAGAAATCTCCGAGCCGAAAGAAGAGGAGGGTTTTCACGGGCAAATTTTTCCGCACCTCCTCATACTGATTCATCATTGGTGTTAATTTCTTCATCGCGCATTAGTCAAAACGATGAACCCTCGCTGCAAACGAAAGGAAAGTCAATGATCTTTTTTTAATTTTTTCGAGGCATTTGTTTTGCGATTTTCACCTCCCGGTTGGTGAAAATGAAAAAAGTTGTTATTTTTCTCAATTGCCATTGACCATTTGCAAATTTTATACGTAACCGACCAGTGAATTATGCGAATATCGCTAAGACTGTCAAGTACATCTACTCAACCAACTGCCAATTCGCCCTTACTGGGTAAGTCGGACCCAACGAATACGAATTTAATCAGCGAAAAACAAAGTGCAAAATGCATTGGATTCACTACTGAAAACATGCAAAAAAGAACCACCCATTGCGAGTGAAATTACAAAGCAATCAATAAATTTCTACGGCGTATTCACGAAACTTCCATTTGATGAAAATGAAATAGTTCAACTCTGTGATTTGTATATAAATCTTATGGTACAGTAATCAGAAATCAATCAAAGCATATCACCTGCACAACTAATTCCTATTCTCAATGGATTAAAAAAATTCGATGTAGCACTTGCCACTGTGGTTACTATGCCAGCAATCAAAGATTGCGATGTCAGAGAAGCGATGAAAGACTCAATATGCATAATTGATTTAGATGATAATATCAAAACTTTCATTGAAATGACTGTCGACTACGATAGAGCAAGGCGCTCTGCCGGTGAATCTGCGTTTGACGAAAAAGCATGGATCGAAAATTGCAAAGCATTGACATATTGTCCTTGCACTTTCGGTGAAAAATTATTCTATCTCCTTACCGCATTGGTAAATATTCGCAAAAATCGCGAACGTATTGCGAAACTGGCAAATTCCGCGGACGCCACCAGCGATAGCATACAAGAAGAAGCTAAAAATCTCAAAGATCAAATTGACAACACCTTGACAACTACGCGCAAAAAGATTATCATTAAAAATGATGGAGAAACTAAATATTTGCTGAGCAATTTTAATGCTGAAATGAGAACTTTAAAGGAAAATGGAAATGCGTTAGAAGCGAAAAAAAAGAACTCCCGAGGTAAAGGAGTTATACCGGAAATGGAACGATGCGAAGACTACCTATGAAACTACGGAAACGCAGGCAGCCTATCAGCAACAGGATGAGGCGTGCAAGGCCTATGGAGATGCGCTAAATCATGAATTTGATGAATTAAAAAATGAAGAAACGAGCCATAGGGAGTGTGTGCAACGCATTTTTGATTCCCTTTTAAATTTTTTGGGCATTGGTAGATTATAGGATAACCAAGCCAATACTTGGGTATGTTTTTAAAGCCATTTGTGCTTTTCGACAAAAATTTTCCTAAATTGTAGCCGAAAAAAGGCCGCTATTATTCACGGCCCATTTTCTGACGTTAGCAATCTTCTGGCAACTAGCTGCGTGAAGGATTTTAAGGCATTTTATCACGGGCCAATACGTCCACTTGTAGAAGATTTTCTTCCAACACTCCCTCATAGGACTTCGATTATGAAATATTCTCCAAAAATTTGGATCGAATTTAAAAGTGCTCTTTGCTTCAAAATTACAATACAGCCAATTAATCCTGGCCTTTAACTTATGCGATTGGGGTAAATTATTTTTTTAATTGCCATTGACAGCTGGCAAATTTCACACATAATGAGTAAATTCCGGATGAAGGGATGTAAATCATGCAGGGGATATCACGTGAAACTAAAGAACCGGACGTAAATTCGACTTCGCACGATAATTCGAGTGAACCGGACAAGCTGGGTCCAACGGACGCAGCAGGCATAAGTCTGATCAATAGACTCAAAGCATTCGCCACTTCCTTCAAATTAAGCGGCAATGATCTGATCTTCGTCGCACTACCCGCAATCACCGGCATCATCACCGCCGGGGCGTTTTTGTTCATCCTGTCATTTGTAGCAAAAGTGGCGCTGGCCGGCTGGCTGATCGGCTTACTCATCGGCTTCAGCGCAATGATTGGACTGGCAACAGGCTCTGCCATGCAAATTATCTACGCCCCGGAAGAAGTTAAAGTGGCAAAGCATAATATTCCCAATTTAGCGAATGAGTTGAAGGCATTGAAAGCTTTGGCAAATGCGTGGAATGCATTGGATACTGTAATCGTTTTTTTAAAGATGACGAATTAATATTTAGTGAAGACGTAATTTTAAAAATAGATGAATACTTCAAATTCCTATCCAATGAAGTGCGTAAATTAGGAGATGACAATCCATTATTTGACGGTTTTCCAACATTGAAATTTACTAATTCTGAGACGATTAATTGCGAGAAAAAGCGACTAATCAAAGCACGGAATGCATTGAATTCACTGCTAGAAGTATGCAAAAAAAATCCATCCGCTGCGAGTGAAATTACAGAGCAAGCAGTAGCTTTCTATAGGACACTTAAGATATTTCAATTCGAGGACATTGGTTATAACTATAATCAAAAAGTATCTCTACTGAATAATCTCGCTGCAACTTTCGTGACACAGGATCAAAAAGCCGATCAAAACATATCATTTACGGAATTAATTTTTATTTTTAATAAACTGCAAAATTTCGATGCGATACTTGCCCTGGTAGTTGACATACGCGCAATCGAGGATGATAATTTCAGAGAAGCGGCAAAAGATTTAATGCTGGTATGTTTATTACCGAAACCTAATAATTCAAATAATGTCGATATTATTTCCGAAATGATTGCCAATTATGCCGAGGCAAATCGCTCTGCCGATGAATCCGCATTTGACGGCAAAGCATGGATCGAAAATTACAAAGCATCGGGAGATAATGCTTTCGATGAGCCTCTATGCAATCTTTTCATCGCTTTAATAAATCTCCATAGAAATCGAGAGCGCATTGCAAGACTGGCAAATTCCGCGAATGTCACCGGCGATGATGGGCAAGAAGTTCAAAATCTTAGGAAACAAATTGACGATACCCTGGCGAATGTGCGAAAAAAGGCTATCATTAAAAATGATGGAGAAACTAAAGATTTGCTGAGCAATTTTTACGCTAACCCGAAAATTGTACAGGACAAGGTGGATGCGATAGAAGCGAAAAAAAGAACTTCCAAAGTAGAGGGTTTGCTCCAGGAATGGAAGAATGCGGAGATTGCCTATGAAACTGCTCAAAAACAGAAAGACTATCAGCAGTTGCGAGATGATGCTAACAAGAAATACAGAGCCTATAAGGAAGCGCAGGGCGACGAATCCAAAGAGGTTAATACGCTCCGCAGCGTATGGCATGAGGCATGTACTGTCCGTGATGCGAAAATTGAAATTGAATTTCAGACATTGGAAAGCGCGAAAGAAGCCTGGAACGATGCAATCAAACCCGAATTTGATGAATTAAAAAATGAAGAAACAAACCATAGGAAGTGTGTGCAACGCATTTTTGATATTTTCGAGGAAAATCTTGAAGGACGTAAAACTGCCGTACTGGAAGCGAATAAAAAATTAACCGATTTTTTGAAAAAGCATAGCGCTTCGATAAGGCCTTAAACTACTAAAAATGATACGAATTAAAATTTTTTTTACTCTTACGAGTCCATGCGGACAAATTGGTAGGCCGACAGGGATTCGAACCCTGAACCAATGGCTTAAAAGGCCACTGCTCTACCGTTGAGCTACCGACCCACTGTCGCAGTCTCGTAAAAAAAGCCGTGGGGTGTCAATGGAAAAATAAAAATTTAAAAAACTTTATCATTTTCACAAAATCCTGACGGGGAAATGATTCCAGCGCAATCACGCTTCACATATCCGCGGATAACCATGGACTGGATCATTTGCGCACATTCGATGGGGCTGAGAGAGATGCGTGCGGCGATTTCATCAATTCCCTGCGCGCCGTAGGCACAAAGGGCATTCCAAATTTTTTCCTCCACTTCATTGAGCCCGCTTGGGGTTGGAATGGATTTCTTCGCCGGCACACTGCCATCTGAGAATGGCATCTCCATTTGCTTATTTCGCTTTTTGGGACTGCCTCCCATGAGGGCAATGATATCTTCTGCGCCCCTGATAAGGATTGCCCCCTCGCGGATAAGTTGATGGCATCCACTGCTCATTTGTTGATCGACCATTCCCGGGATAGCCGCAACGATTCGGCCCTGCTTACGTGCCATATTTGCCGTAATCATGCTTCCTCCAGTAGTGGAAGTTTCAATGACAACGGTGACGGCAGAGAGCGCAGCAATAATGCGATTGCGCCGCGAAAAACTCCACTTTTCGACCATCTTTCCAAATTTCAATTCACTTATTAGGGTGCCACATTCCCGTATTTTTCCATAAAGTTCACGATTTTTACTGGGATAAATGTAGTCAATGCCACCCGGAAGTATGGCTACGGTTTTTCCCCCAGCTCGCAGCGCGCCGAGATGCGCAGCCATGTCAACTCCTATGGCGAGACCGCTGACGATGGTAAACCCACTTCTTGCAAGCTCATAGGCAAGTTCATTGGCAAGTTTTTCTCCGTAAAATGTGCATTGACGACTGCCGACAATGGAAATGGATTTTTCCTTCGGTGCAATGTCGCCGCTGACGTAGATGCCGATGGGTCCGTCATCAATTTCAAGGAGCCCATTCGGATAAAATTCACTTTTCCATGGAATGAACCGGGCACCGAATTGCGCCATTCGCTCCCGCTCTTCTCTCACATTGAAATGGGAATTCCAATTAATTATGCGCTTCGCGGCTTTTTGGGAAAATCCATAGCTTTCCATCAACGCATCAACCGGCAATTGGAAAATTTGCATCCAATCCGTTTCATTTTTCCTCATAATACACTGGAATGCCTTCGCACTGACGGGATCCATTGCATTTATTACCAATGAAAAGTCATCATAGGTAAGTGAACTTGTAGGTATTTCATGCATAGAATATTTCCCAAAAATCAGTTCTCTTTTCAAAGGCCGCCCGACTGATTTCACACGCGGAAATGAATATGTATTTAAAGATAAGCATACGGTGTGAGCCTCGGGGCAATTTTTTGGAAATGCAAGCTAAATTTAGTGGAAATTTGATATTTTTTCAGGAGCTCAAAAGTGTCTAGCATCGGCCAATTGCAAAATAAAAAAAATGCAACCACCGGAACATTTTAGTCTGCGGCATTGCTTGGGCGATTTTTGTACTTCTTCAGGGCGAAGCTGGCAATTTCGATGATAATCGAGGCAACAGCCACAGCGGTGAAGATTATCGTTAGAGGGCCTATGGCAAGCATATTTAGTGCAAAAGTAATTACAATTCCAATAATTGCGACGCTGCCCACCGTGGCAATAATTATCCTAAATAGCACACTGCAAAAGAGGGATTTTTCCTCCGACTCTGTAACTTTTTCTTGCGCATTTGCCCATTGCGGCAAATTGACGAATGATTTACTGTTGCTATTTTCCGGTTGTTTTATTTGCAGTAAATCAGTGGATAATTTTTCGATTTCATTTTCTTGTTTATCTTGCATATAATTATCAACTTGTGATGAATCATTAACTGAACTTAAATCGACGGATGATTTTTCTTTATTATTTTCCGATTGACTTGTTTGCGTTAAATCATCGGATAATTTTTCGGTTTCATTTTCTTGTTTATTTTGCATATAATTATCAACTTGCGATGAGTCATTAACTGAACTTAAATCGACGAATGATTTACTGTTGCTATTTTCCGGTTGTTTTATTTGCAGTAAATCAGTGGATAATTCTTTGGTTTCATTTTCTAATTGCGATTGATTACCTTGCAATGAAACATTAACTAAACTTAAATCGACGGATGATTCTTTTTTATTATTTTCCGATTGGCTTGCTTTCGATGAATTGGCGCGTAATGCACTGGTGACATCTTTCGATTGCGTTGGATTATCTATTTCGGATGACTCTCCCAGTAAAATACTCCTATATTCCTTCAATGATTCATTATTTATAATGCTTTCTTTATTTCGAAATTCTTCTAAAATTTCAACTGCCTTCTTTCGAGTATCTTCATTACCACTGGAGCATAGCGCCCTTATCACTTTCACCGCAATATTTGGTTTTAATCTTAAAGCATATCCAAGAATGTTAATATCCTCTAACAGCATTATAATTGCAGCGATATTATCATCATTATCTATTTCATTTAACGCCATTTCCGGATCACTTATTTTATGATTACCTGAAAAAATATTATCGATTTTTTTTAAATGTTCCTGATTCCCATTTTTGCCACTGATACAAAGTGCCGTTAGAGCTTTTCCTGCGGATTTTGGATTTTTATTGAAAATATCCTGTATTTTTTTTGGATTTACTTCCATTATAATTGCTGCGATAATATCATTGTCGTCAAGTGCGCACAAAACATTCCCAGCTCCTGAGGGCTGCATTGCTTCTAGAACATCAATGACTTTTTTCCCTTGCTTACTTTTTTCATTTTGACTATCGTTTACTCCTTCTTGCGCGCTATCTTTATTTTGATCGCCGTGCGCATACATCTTTGCTAGAATCCTCCCTGCACCTACAGCATCTTTATCTAAAATATTTGCTAGCTTGTAAAGGAAATTATCATCAATCTCCATGATAGTCGCTATGGCGGAATTCTCATCCATTTTTTCAAGGGCTTCCATGGCACAACCACAGGATATTCCTAATAGAATATTGACGGCTTGTTCATTTTTGCGATTCGCTACAAGCTCATTCATGATTTTCACTGCAATGTCAACATTTTTATTCATAATTCTTCTCATAGTATGGGAATCAATTTGATCGGTAATTGCTATGAAGTCTTTTTCATTTTTTACTGTGATTAGGGCCGCTGCAGCTTCTCCTGAATCATACCCAGCAACCTCTTCCAAAATTCTAACAGCTTTTTTGATTTGCTGGTCCCTTTCCTCTTGATTGCCATAGGAACACAGCGCCTTTAGAACTCTTTCAGCAGTCTCGGCATGTCCCCTAAAAATATTTGCCACACTTCCATCATCCATTTCCATCACAATTCCAGCTAGATCCTCATCGGAATCGATCATCCCAATGGCCATGCTCTGAATGCTCGGACGGTACTCCATCAGGATGGATACCGCATTTTTAAAAATTTTTCCCCCATTGGTATCCGCAATCAATGCGGCGCTAATGGAACCCTTTAGGCGTCTTGCCGCTCCCTCTTCTTGGGGTGATGCGTGATTTCTAGGCGATGTTCGGACTGCGTCCATGAGCTTAGGCGGAGTCTGTTCCAGTGGTTTGCTAGTTGGATCAACAACATTGACAACGTCTAAATATTGAGTCGATCTCCCTTGGTTTACGACCTGCATATTCCTTACCATATGGAGCATCGTTCAATTGTCAATGAATTAAGAAAATATGGTCCATTAAAATTTTTTTCTGTGATTTTTTTAATTTCCGATTAAATTTTTCGATGTGAAAGCGAATTTCGAATCGCCACTCCCCCGCAACATTCGCATTTTCATATTTTCTCCATTTGCTGCAATAAGCATTAAATCACTCGTCATTAGCCATTTAATCCTATCTCTAGAAGCGTAACTACCGCGCCTGATTGCAGTGGCAGTGCCGTTTGCAAACAATCCTTTCGAAATGAATCACACTGATTCACGATAAAATTTCTGCAAAATTTGCCAGATGTTTTAGTGCCGTAGGAAATTCTTGAAAAAACGCACATCAAATTTATGGAAAGCATTCTAGATTTTTTATATTCCGTTTGCAAAAGTAAAATAATGGTTGACTTCCTTCGCATTTTACCATGAAATATCATACTTCATGAACATTCGCCAAACGACTAATTCTTCCACCAGCTTAAAGCCCTATACGTATCCACGCATTTGCAGTGGATTCTGCGACAACGAAAAAATTATGAGGCAAATGCTTAACACCTCATCCCTCAAAAAAAGTGGCTGGGAAGGATATGAAGAAGGCAAGGGAATTGCCATTGGAAGTAATATGCTGGAATATGTAAAAAACAGCGGATACTTTAACGCCGACTGCCTAGATAAATTTCAGAATGCATATGAAATTTTTAATAATACTAAACAATTCTACGAAGATGAAGCAGCCATTAATAGCATAATAAAAATACTGAAAGCACTATCGGCTAATATAACCCGTAAAGAACTCAAAATACCGCTGCTTCAGAACCGTTGGGATGAGCATTTAAAACAATCATCCCCAGATGTATGTAGTAAAGTTTCTGATTACATTCAAACTGCCATTAGTCAATTTGATAGCAAATTTTCATCACTTGTAAATAAATGCGCAGAACGAGTTCACTCCTCGCAAATTCGCGTTAAAGAAAATGATGGAAATATTGAAATTGAAATGCTACCTACGGAGAAAATGACCAATATATTAGTAAAAAATTTCGTTGCCGCAGAAGAAGCTCTAGTAAATGCATTTCAAGATGCTCTCAGAGAGGCGCAAAGAGAAAGTAAAGGCGACCTAGAGCAGCGCTTCATAATTCCATTTGGATTTTCATGTAGCGATGCATGTTACGCAATAAGAGGGCACCAAACATTCGCCTATGCTTCTAAGGCCAATGATGGATTGTGGTGCATCCAAGAAATTAATTTCGGCGCAGCAATGCCTAAACCGGCTCTCGCATCTAACTATTACGCACTAACTACATTTGGCCGATGCTTATTATTGAAAGAAGCCGACCTCAGGGCATTTGTGGCAGATGTTCATTTTGCCCGACCTCCCAAAGCACAGCTAGATGAAGCATCAGTATGCTACTGCGCCGTGTGGGACAAATACAACCAAGCTAGAGCAAGAGATCCGCACCCAAGTGATACTCCATGGGATCTTACTTCCTACAAATCCGCGCAGCGATCCGGCGATTGCGTAATGAGAAGCGTCGAAGGCTTGGAAGAGGTTATCCTTCTGGATTTATTTAGCAACGATGAAAATAACAAAATTGATGAAAATGACAAAAATGCACTAAAGAATAAAAAACGGAGTAATACCATAATGCTCAAATGCTATGAAGCAGTATCCCGCATGGGTATACTGGAGGAATATGTCAATATTCCGCAAATATATCATTTACCCGATAGTTCAGCCCAACTTAAATTAGCAGTAGATCAACTGGGAAGAAGAATATTTACCCTTGCAAAAAAAGTAAAAAAATATGGTGAGCAAATAAAGACACCGTATCTCGTAGAAAATTTTTTTGATAAATTAAGCAATGACGCTAGTTGCCTATGTGAAAAAATAAATACATATTTGCAATCAGACGCTTGCAAAAAAGTTTTACACGCACAAGCTAATCATGAAAATGATCAATCCTATGAAAAATTCAGCAAAACTAGATACGACATTGGCAATAATGCGCAGTCCATGCAACTGCTAGCGGACACATATGCAAAGTCTGTCAATTCCGAAAAAAATATCTATGAATTCCATGAGACAGCTTTAACGGATTTTACCCGGGTAATAGAAGGTGATTTCAATTATATAGCAATCCAATTGGAATCGCTAATTACGGAAGCAAGAAAAAATGAGAAATACAATAAATTTATAGTAAGAAAAATGATGGAATTGATTCAAAACATACCGTTTGATAGTGGCAATATTAAAAGTTTATCAATTGAAAGTAGTTCAAAACTGATGAAGCAAATGAGGCTATGTCTTGCAATTATTAATATGAACTGCAATGCGTATACTCGTTTTTTCAATAAACCACAAAAAAATGAGCTGAAAAATCTTGATTGGCAACTCTATGACAGCGAAACAAATCCAACTGAATATAATTTGACAATGGCCGTTAACGCCTACGCCGTAGCATCAATAGTCATGTTCCGTATCGCATCGGAAAACAAATATGCATTTTCCGGTAAAGGATTGATTGTTCTAAAAGATGAAACATTTAATTTTAGTCACTATATGGCATACTATAGTAGCTTTTCTTGCCATATCCACAGTCCAAAGGATGCGGAAATAGTAAGAAAAATAATTACGTACTTTGAAGGAGAAAAGAATAAAGATATTGCCTTCGATTTCATCACTGCTACTACTTTAATCCATTTCGAAGATCCTTTAAAAAAAACAAGCACCATACGAGCAATTACTGAGTTAGTATCCAATAATAATAGCATTAGTAAAGCAATGTTTGACGCAGTTCGCAGTGAGCAAAAGCCACCATTTGACAATTGCCTTTTGCTGTCGTTCATATGCAGTAATTTCGATTTTAGAGAAGAAGAAAAGCGTACTCTGCAACCGCACACAATTGAAGAAGATGATAAGGATGAATTATATCGAAAAGCTCATCTCAATTCCAGAATTTACGAAGACACTTTTCAGCGTAGTGGGATTCAAGAGCAAAATTGCGATTTCAGACAATGGCTAGATAAGTGCAACGATCCAAATATCACTCTGCTCCTTTCACTATTTGACATTCTTGGCGGCGGAATCTTTACCCATGGAATCTTTGGCAAATGCAGCGCTGGAACGCGCTTTGAGCTTATCCCAAATATTTCACTGCCAGAAAGCATGCAGTCTCAAGAAAGTGATGACGTTGCCAAATTTTTGAATTGCAATGGAGAAAACGAAATTCGTTGTCTTGCCTCCACTAATTCCACCAGAATGCACTGGAGTAACGTAATTCCTTTGGCATGCATTGACTGCCTCAATGAGGACACGAAAACGGTTAATTTGCTCCATCGACTTCAAAAAAATTTGCACATTCTCGGGGCATTTGACAATTCGGATGAAAAATTTCAAAAAATGCAAAATCCATCCGCACACGCCTTTGGCGAAAGATCAAATCGCTACGCATTGCACTTTTTTGAACAAATGTTGCAAAACTTTGCTCGAGAAAAAGGGACGCAATTCTTCCAATCCAACCTAACGCAAATTAGACCCATTGAGAAGAATGCAAGGGATAATTATGAAGAACTCATTGATGCAGTCAATGAGTTGGAACACGAAGGCATGCGCCAATTCCATGATTGCGTAGCTGACGATCAAATTTGCATTTCCGCACTGACCATGGTAATGCACTACAAATCCATAGTCCTGCGCAATATAATTGCGCAGCAAAGAGAGCAAAAACCTGCCTATGAAAAAATTTTAAAAGTTTTAACACGGCAAATGAGAATAATTCAAGACCTCAAAAAAAATACAATACGCATGCGTGATAGCGATTCAAACATTATGCACTATATTTCTATTATGGAAAATGAATGCATTTTAAATATGCTCGAATTAAATTCCATAGAAAAGCTAAATGACGATGTATTAAAAGAAGGACAAAAACCTGTTGACGTTAAGTATATTGAAAAACTTATTACTAACATTTACACATTGAATAAATTTAACAAAATCAACCTTCCAAAGGGCTGCCTCTATGCCGTAAATGACGCCCATGAAATACTTGAAAATTATTGGAAGAACCATCCTAAAGTTGCAAAAAGAATTGCAATTAAGTTGTGCAAAAAGGCATTTTTAAATGTTAAAAATGTAAAATTACTTTCCCCAAATGGTGCAGTATTCAAAAATTTACCAAACGGGAATATTATCATTAATCTTTTCACCGTATCAATTTGCAAAGATAACGATTTCGTTGTACCTTGCCATTCCATTATTCATTCCCATGACGACACTCGAAAGCTATTTGGCAGCGAAGAGTTTGAAGTAACACGCTCGGGCCAATCACACTTTTTCCACGATAGTGAATTTGGCCCTGTTGAGATTAAGAAAGTAAATAATTCTGAACTTACAATTTTATGCGATCTCGACAACGATGAAAATCAGTGGCTTTATTGCGGCCGCGAGATTAGTAAACTTAGTGGAGAAAATTTTAGCTTAAAACTCATTCCTTCATACTTTACGCATGCTGATTTTAATATTTTTATAAATAAAAATGGAGCGATTAGAATTTACGAAAATATTCGGCCTAAGAAACTTTTATATGAGACAACAAAAGTAAAGATTAACGGAAAGGAAACAATGGCGCTAAAGAGTCTTCGCGAACAGGACGATAATTGCTTTGTAGCTTTTCCGAGTAATTGGCGTAATTCATTTGACCCTGATGAGCTTCTTGCTCACATGCCACTATGTTTCGTTGAGCACCAAGCAAACATCGGCATCCTCTATGATTCCGACGGGAAAGTAACACGCATTTTTATTCCAAGATTGAAAGATTCAAACAACAATGAAATTTTCTTTACTCCATTTCACGAAAAAGATGGCTCAGTTTCATGGAGATGGAGCGGCAATAAAAACTATAAACTCTGCTCCGGCGTCGATACGCCGCTATTCGATTTCTACGGCATTCCGATGAAGCCATACGAGAATTTGTATAATCCGCTTTTCAATTTTAAAAATTACCTATGCTTAAAAAACACAAGCCCAAATTCCATGAAAAGCTATAAATTTCTTATTCCAAAAATCCACTACAAACGAACTGTGGGCCTATCCCATAATTATTGCATTGCTTACTGGGCTACTTGCACGAGTAAGGACTTTCTCTGGGGAAGTATGCGCGTAGGTGAAGCGTCCTTCAGCTGCGATTCCCTTATTTTCTGCGAAAAAAATATCGTTGGAAATACACCGCTGGGAACTCTGCACCTTGTACGGGCGTTTCAAATACAATCGGAATATGAAAAGGCAATGGAGCACTTGCAATTTCTATCAATGAATGGCGAAATTGGCGACGAAGAAATTGACATCTTTCGCGAGATAATAATGTGGTTTCATCTCGGAACAGAGAAATCACCGCAATCCGCCAATTTTATCCTTAGGGCCATTAGCCGCATGCTGCAATGGGATCAGACTTCTCCAAAAGTAAAAACCCTAATGGCGGAAATTAATAAATTTGATGGGTATGAATTCTTGAAAGATTTAATTCAGATCTATCTGCAGGGCAATGACACCTATTCGACGGCCACAAAAATGTCACTTGAAGAGGAAATGTTTCTTTGGAAATATCTCAAATTGCAACTTTCTATTTGTAGTAACAACGACATTATCTTTGAAGTGATAGATCGTCACTTGGCGATACTTGAATATGCGGCAAAGCTCAAATCCTTGGAAGAGTGGAAAAAATTAGCAAAACTCAACAATTCCGTAGAGAAAAATAATCCTGACATTTATGGCTATTTACGTGAGTCCATAAAGCCGCAAGTTCTAATCGACACTTTCGCGCAATCTGATTTTAAAAATGAACAAAATAAAAGTGTATGCAGATCAGCGGAAACGGAAATAATCCAAATAGCAAAGGACCTTTTCCAAATCAATGCAGATGATGGAATCGCTAGGAATATTTTCGACTTACCAAGCGCTGACAAGTCTAGCATAAATACCTACAACATAATTGAATCGGAAACGCAATTAGACCCAGAAAATGAATTTCAAAGTGATTTAAAAAAGTTTCAAGAAGAAATTGATGAAGGCATGCTCAATCAAACCAAAAAGCAAAATGATCCATTCGCGAAAAATTCTTTTTTTGATAAAATAAAAATGGAAAAACTTAACATTTTCATAGAAAAACTGGAAAATAAAGAGGAGGAATTACGCAATGAAATTCCCGTACTGGCAAGAAAAATCAATGAATTGATAAACGTCGGCAAATTCGAGCAAACATTTTACTCCGGCACGTGGAAAGAAATGAAACCTACCGACGCCGTCCACCGCATATTTGGATTCTACACTGGAGGAAAAAGAAAGAGCGCCATTGACGCCATTCGGCAATGCAATCCATGCTTTAGTGAAAAAAATTTAGATACACTCATCGATGTAATCGAAAATTATGCCACAGCCATGACCTCCATGCGCCATATCCACAAAACAGCGGATGCGCTTAGGGCATTTTCTCAAAATAAAAACAACCGCACCTGGGAAACGGCCCTCCTTCTCATCCGTTCGCTTCGCACCGATCAATCGCATGGAGTGGGCGAAGTCGGAAAACATAATCAATTAATTCATCGATTTTCGCTAATCTTAGAATTAATGACACAAATTCGCCTACGCCCCGACCAAATCGAAAAAATGCACTTCACATTTAGGGCAATTCAAGGGAAAAATGACGGCAAAAGCAATGCCGCAATCGGCGCTCTCATTCAACAGCTCATGGGCAGCGGAAAATCAAAGGCCCTAATTCCTGCGCTGGTCCTAATGGGCCTGTATATGAAAAAAAAGTGCAAAGACAACGGAGATAGCGATTGCAATTTTGGCTATCCAATTATCGTATCACACATTACTCAGTTTGCGGCCGTACTCAAGGAGCTGCCTCCAATTTTTAACGAATTAAACATCTCCGTTGCATACATCAATTTAAATTTTCAACAGCTAAAAACCACGCAAGGCATGCAGCTACTCAGAGAAAATTTACATCGCATAATAAAGGAGAGAGTGTGCATACCGGTATTTACGTCTAGTTCATTGATGGCCCTATTAGCACTTTTCAATTCCTTCGAGTCAAAGAACAATGCAAACTCGAAAGAATATCTGAATGAATCTATGAAAGTGCTAAAACTTTTAAATCAATGCACCGGTATCTTTGATGAAATCCATCTTACAGCCAATCCCAAGGAAGCGTTTATTATTGAAGCAACGTCAAATAGCCAAAAGGAAATCAAAAGAATTGCAAAGAATGAAATCGAAGCTGCCACGGATTTCATTTTTAATTGCCTGCCCAATGAATTACTTAGTGCGTGTAAAAACAATCAGCAAAGCCAAATTGCCTATGAGAAATTGCGTGGATATTTAAAGGAGGCAATGATAAAAAAGTTAAATCTAATGCAAATTAATTTTGCTGATACCGGCAAAAAAGAACAATTCATTTCTTTTATGGTTGGCGAAATTGATGGCCAATATGATGGAGACAACACGAACGGCGAAAGAGATAGTTACCAAATTGCAATTAATGCAATTATGGACCAGCTTGCGCCCGATCAATTAAAAGAACTTCTTGTCCTACGGGCCATCGCCTCACGATTCATTCCCAACTGCTTCACTAAGATTTACAATAAGGACTTCGGCTACGATCCCTTCTCGGGTGAAGTTATACCCTATGCAAATTCCCAACCATCGAGTAGCAAATTCCAAAATCCATGGGAAATTATTTGCTTCTCCTGCCTTAGCATCCTGTCTGGAAAATTCTCCAAAATAGCTATTACTCACTTTGTTGGACACTTCTACACTCAAATGCGGCATGAAACCAAGGGAAATGTTAAATATTACGATACACCCTCCTATGAACTATTTGCTCGGTATTTTGAACAATTCACTTTCAATGACGATCCGATAGAACTGCAGGCTATAGTGAAAAATGATAGCACAGGTAAATACTGCATCCGCGACGATATCTTGGAAGCAATGCAGCAATACATGCTAACGCCAAATGGACAAATATGCATGCTTGCGTTGGCTCGAGAAATTTGCGCAAATGCGGCCATCTGGAATGCATCTTCCTATTCCACAGCACCATCTGCGGTTATAGAGAACATATTTCATGCGGCCATCGGCGCAAGCGGGACCACCTACAATCGAAGCGCATTCCCCATGTGCATGGCCCAATACAGTCCGCAGACAGGCTCCCTTGGCGCCGTGTGTGCAAAATTTGTGAAAAATACTGCAAATCAATTCTCCCACATTCATGCCATATCGCCGAAAACTATGGCCGACAGCGATGATCAGACCTCAGAAAGCATATCCATTTTAACCGCAGAAGAATTATTGCAGCAGTGGAAAATGGCCATGCATAGGGCAAAGGGAGCAGACGACGCCACCGCCACGATCCAAAACCTTCGCATTATCGTCGACAGTGGAAGCTTCCTCGTTTCCCAAGGAACACGTTCTATTATTTGCGACATTGCGCAATTCATTAATTTATCAAAATTAGATGTTACGCACATTGAATGGTACGACACACAGTCAAAGGCATTTGCCATAGCGGAAGTTGATGACATTCTTAAATATAAAAATGGCAATTTCCCAATAAAAATCCTTACCGATGCGGCAAATCACCGGCCGCCGGATGTGGGCAAAATTTTCACATTTCTCGATGCGGGACATAGCGTTGGATCTGACCCCGCCATGAAAAAGGATGGCCATGGCCTGATGATTGCAAATTTACATAATATGGGAATGGATGCTTTCACGCAAAGCCTTATGCGCGAGCGGCAATTTCTCGATACCCTAGGACAAAAAATGGACCTAATCGTTCGCAAAGATGCCCTAGAAGAGTTGCAATTAATAAAAAAACATGAAAATGTTGATAATTCTAATTTCTATGATAAATACCGCCAAGAAGAATTATCACTCAATCTCATTAAACACTTTATGAGCAACACAACAAAAGATACAATTAATCAGCGTTCCCAGGCCGTCGGAATACAACTCCATGAACTCATAGTGCGAACAATTCAGAAATGGCTTACGTACGATATAGAAATTAATAACTGTCAAGCTCAAGACATAATAAGGGAAAATTTTTCAAAATTTTTCATTGAAAAAAATTTATTCGAACTTGACGGCTGGAAATATCTGCAGTGCCAAAAATCGACCCGCGCTATCATCGTGAGTAGTTTCAATGAAAAATTAAAAGATATGGAGAGCATACTGAAAAAAATGAAGAACAATTTTAGCGAAAGCCGTTTTTTAGAAATGCAAGAAGATATTAAAAATATAAAACTTCAAGCCAATGAAAGTGCAAAGCGCATACCAAAAAATGAAAAATTTTTAACGGCCCTATTGGGTAAGGATAGCAGCAACATCGAATGCGGCGCAACCATAGAAAAAATGCAACAAATTGAAATGCAAATGCAAATAGTTGCGGAGCAAACTCAGGAACAAGAAATCAATGTAGAGCAATTTATCGATCTGGAAAAACTGATGCAATTTGGGACGCAAATTGATTCCAAAAATGTCCGCAAGCCGACTTGTCTATTTGAAAATGTCCAAAACTATCAAACTTCTTTCAGCGCGTATGACTACTGGAATGATAACTGGGCTAAAAATCATCCCAGCGACGACAATTCTCCCGAAGATCTCGAAGCGCACTTTTTGCAAATTGCAAAAAAGTGCAACGGCGAAAATGGAAAAAAAGCATTTAATGAATTCGCAAAATTTTTTGGGCATTCCTTTTTCAAATCCTTCGCCTATTCAAAAAATTTTCTACGGGCGACAACAATTGAGCTGTCGGTTTTTCATAAATCGCAAATTTGCGCAGACGACGCACTTATCATTTGGGACAACAACTTTGAAAATATCAAATGCATATTTCTCTCAAAAAATGATCTATCCGAAGTGAAAAAACTCATTGAAAGTGAGAAGCTCACAAATTGCTTCCTTGCCACAACCTATGGGAATGCCTATGCGCACATGAAATGCGAATTAAACGAAAAAGTAATCGCCTTTCTCGACGACGTTAAATGGATGTCGTATTTCTTCAATGGAGAGATTTTAAAATTGCAAGAATTCGAGCAAAAAAGCTATGAAATACTACATAAAAGAATTAAGTTTCATATCCATAAAACTTCGATACAAAACTTCCTCATGCTGCGCAGTGATGATATAAAAGCATGCCATAATCAAATTCAAAAATCAAGAATTATCCGCGACGAAAAAGTAATTAATGCTCCACTGCTTAATGCCTACAAAAATCTCGGCATTGCGGATAGCAACATCGAGCAAATGAGCATCGATGAATTTCTAGAAAAAGTCACCGATGAAAACGATACATGCCCCATCACTGCCGATATTCTCGCCGCCATTTTAACTTGTGGAAAGCAGGTCATTTCTGATGAAAAAAAACAAGACATATTAGTGAATAAAATAAATATGCAAATTGAAAATGATAGCAAAAACACCACAGTTGCAAGTATTTTATGCCAATTTAGCGATGAAGAAATATTGAGTTTATTTTTCCACAAAAATAAAACCTCCCTGGAATTCCTAAAAAAAATATGTAATTTTATCTTAGAAAATGATGCTTCGCGGATAAAAAAAGTGCACAATCCATGCATGGCCGCACTGCTGATTGCATGCTCATGCGCAAATAAAATACCGCCCGAACAATTAACTCTATCGCTCGGCAATCTTCTAACTATCTGCGAAAATAAAATTTGCATTGACTCCAAAGAATTGCGAGAATTTTTCGTCCATGTTAATTTCGCAAAAATACCCATATACGACTGGATAAATAACGGCATATTTGCTATCACAAACGACTTTAATGAGATTTTCCCCATATACATGGATGATGAAAATTTCACAAAAGAACGCGCTCGAAAAATATGCAAAGTAGCATTTCTTAAAATGCCAATTGAAAGTTTCTTCAAAAATAATGGCAATTACTTATCTAGGCAATCTCTAATTAAAATCAATGAAATTTTCATCTTATTTTCCACCGAATCTTATGCAAAAAAAATGCGATATACAGCCAATCCTGTACCCAAAATTATTGCAACTTTGCATGGGAAATTAAGCGATGCCTCCTTTTCACCGCTAGAGGCAATATGCAAAGACTATCCCGACCTATTTCACGAACTTATTAAATTCGACATAAATAAAAAAGATCAAGCGATGATAAAAGCACTTCTTAGTGCCGATTGGTTCGACATAGCAACGGAATTTAGTGGCAGTAAATTTCAAAAAAATTCATCGCTCTATGGAGCCATTTACCAAAATATGACTGAAGATATTATGAAAAAAATAATAGAGAAAAATCAAGCAAATAATTTGCATAACTTAATTCTTTTTATCGAAAATATCTGCAGTATCTCTGCATTTGCGCAAGATGGCACCACCATCACTTCCGAAATGATGCTTGAATTGTGCAATGACATAAACAGCACTAAACTTTTTCAAACTTTAATGCATCAAGCAATGAAATTTAATTTAATAAATCCGCCTAAATCAAACATAAAATTCATAAACTTTTTTATTTCAAATATGGGCAGAATAAATTTCAATACTTTTTTGGACATACTCAAAAAGTGCGAAGACGAATATTTTAATTCCGTGGAGAAAAGGAAATATTTCAATCAAGAATTCATCTATAATATAATTTACGAATATGGTGAAGTCCATAAAAATAGATCGAAAATGCTGGAGTTGTTAAAAAAAATCGGATCGGAATTTAATTCACACGGCAATATCGACTATCTAAACTTTGACATGTCCATGCTTTGCCTAGCCTGTGCTAGCGAAACTGAAATTAATGATCATTTCATAGGTGCATTTTTAGCAGCTCCTAATCTTCTCGAAGATAAATATAATGATATCTATAAAGATATTAAGATAGAAAATAAATTTCCTCCAATAGACATTAAAAAAATAAGCAATGGAATAAGTAAATATGACAGATTTGCTGAGATTAACAAATTTTCAGAAACTACCGGAAAATATAAGCAATGTCCCCTCTATTTTATTTTTTACAGCTATATGAAACTTTATGAAAATCCAACATGGAATGACATTGAAAGTTTTAAATTTCTATTCCCTTGCTGGTCATATTTAATCACGCCCATTGCAGCATTTATTGGGCAATTAGTAGATTGTGAATATATTAATTTTAACAATAATAATTCCGCTATCATAATTAAGATTTTACTTAAAGCTTGCATTAGCGGCAATTGTACACAAATAATATGCAGAGTATTAGATAAATTATTAAAAACGGGCTCTGAGAATTATACAAAAATCATTAATGAAGAACCGGACATTATAACATATGTCAAGAGTAGTCGCCCGGAGTATATATATAAATTCCTCCTCTTCACTGAAGTTGATGCTCAGAAAATTATTCAAAATACTGGCATTGATATTAGTGGTTTCAATGACTACATTGGCAGTAAAGTGATGATGAAAAGTAATGCCAACACAATAATATTGATGGAAAGTGTTGAAAATATTAAATATGCCATTACGAAAACATGCACTTTTCTTTCTAACCAAAACATGCACAACGCCTATTACTCTGCATTTATTAATAAAATACTTCTAGAAATAAAAAATGCGAACTTGTCCCGTGTCATCGACGGAGAAAGAGCCAAAGATTTGCTGAATTATATTTTCGCAAATCAAACTCTTGCTAATCGTTTGCCCATTGATGATATTAAATTTTTGTTCGAAAAAATGGACGCTCAGCAAATATTGAAATGTACATTTTATGCTAAACTTAATTGCGAGAAAGATAGTTACTCAGACCGCATACTAATGCGGCCCACTCAAATCGTCAATGTGGACTATGAAAATAATTTCTTTATTCTCTCACTATTTCATTTTTTCAAGCATTGTAAGCAATGCGAACAATTGAATCAGGACCTAAAAGCACTCCGCGACCCAAGAATGATGGAATTATATATTTTATATGCGCAAAGTATTCAAGTTGCAGAAACTGACACAAATCATTTTCACAAAAGTGAATACGATTGCTTTTCCACTATGGCTCAGCAATACATCAAAAGCTGCACAAATGGCACTGAATTCACTTCCACTTCCAAAATTTACAATGGTGATTTAAATATTGACATAATGGATAGTTGGATTTCAAAAATAACGCGTAATAACACAAAAATTAATGCATTTCTAGCCAACACTTTTCTTGATATATTCCTTCAAAACTGGAAAGCGATGAAAGAAAAAGATGAAATATTTGAAAAAATATCAATGGCATTACTTTCGCAATCTTCATTTGCAGATCGATTTGCAATTGCACTCGAAAATGAAGCTAGTTTTAAATCACTAGTACAGCTAATAAATGAGCTAATGGAGCAATATGGAAACTCGAAAAACAATATAGCAAAAATTTTTCAAAACACATTAGACGCATTAGTTGAATTAATCATACAACGCTGCATCAGCAATGGTAGCACTGCAACTTCCGTTGGTAATGCCGATGAAGTGGAAGCTAATTTTAAGCTCAATAATAGCAATTTAGCAATTGTGTTGGCAAATTTTCCATACATTATAGATGAAATAGTAAAAAATACTAAATACGTAAGTATGGTGAAGTATTTGCTTCTTAATTCCGACTTATTCTCCATCGCCGAAAGTAAAGATAGAATTTTAAGTGCGTACATTCAATGTGCACCCATTGAATTTTATCCTTACATTGAAAAAATAAGCAATACCGACCTATTCACCATGCTGATGAAATACAAAGATCATCCACACTCAGCCATCAAGTTCCTTGCAAAGATTTGCGAAGTAGGAGGACCCAATGTATCTGAAAAATTAGCAGAAATAATAGGTGGCATTGATTATAACTTTGCCGAAAAGCTTTTAAACGAATTCACAGGTGAAGAAATCTATGCAAACGAAAAACATATCCCTCTATTTCAGGCAATCATTATGCAAATCAAAAAACTTTGCGGCGATTCCGTCGGCGACATTTCAATGAAAACCCTCCCCGATCAATTCGCTATAAATATGCTAAATGTAATATTTGAAACCGTAAAAAATATTACAGATCTCTTTGAAAACTCAGAAATTAATAGTTCGCAGCAATTCAAACAGAAAAAAGAACTTTGCACGCTGCTATTTTCTAATGCAATTAATAACGACTTATGCTGGACAAAGTATGGATCTGCATTAAAAAACAGTTGCTTTATAAAATATTTAATGCTTAAAGGCAAACAATCAACTAACCTATTGGAAAATATTTTCAAGCATCTCACCATACAAGATATAACTAATGGAGATAGTCAAGAACTGCTAACAAAGTATTTACTAGTTCGGAATAAAAAATCGGAAAATTGTTGCCTTGACGAATTCGCCTCATTCGATTTTTCGCAAATAGGCGCAATTAGCATCACCACCATCGAGGCAAGAGCAATCATTCCATGGATCACTCGACAAAAAGCAATAAATGAAAATCTATTGAACATACTTTTCAATTGCATATTAGCTGAAATTCCATTCGAATCTGTTGAAAACAATTGCACAGATGCGACGTTGCAACTAATGCAGTACGACACATTTCGCGAGAAATTTACCAGGCACTTCATGGAAAATTTGGATAAGCAAACTTCAAATTTAAGTTCCTTAAAACAATTGAAATATGCGGATACGCTATTGACACTAATGTATGAGAAAAATGTACATCAAACTTATGCAAATGACATTATTGAGAGTATGCAAAAAATGCTGAAAGGCCAGAATTACAGCGGAGCAAAAATGATGTTGCCCAATGCTAAAAATATTACAAAAAAATTACTAGAGATAGACAATGAATTCAGAAAGTATTTATTTTTCTCCGATTGGTTTAATCCTTTTAATGCCGAAGAATATGGAATAGGTAATGATTACTTTATGGATGACGATAATAAAAATTTATTTATTAGAGAAAGCACTAAAAAACTATCGTTAGTATTACAAAAAAATGATAATGAGAATTCTCTTCTATGCACCAAATTTCTATTAATAATCTACAAGGAAAGAAGTGATGACTTTTCAGCAATTATATCCCCAACATTTGCCAAAAACTTTCTGCAAACATTTTTCAAAGAAAACCCTCAAAATATCTCTGAAAGTTTATCCGATGTAATCATTGCGCAAATTAAAATTGTGGGTTTAGAAAAGGCCTCAGAGCTCTTCCGTTTGAATTACTCAGAATCTTCAAATGAAGCTTTTGCTCGAAAAAGTGAAATACATAGGAAAATTCACAAATGCATCTTTCCTGAAAAACACACAGAAAAACTCGACCAGATATCCAATGCGACAGTGAAAAGAATTGAAGATACATATGCTTCAAATGACGGAAAATTAATTCAATCGCAAACCCAAAATGATGAGGCAAACAATTTACAAAGGGGTGATAGTGTAATCAACGATACAATTAGTGAACAAATTCGAATTGGACACGCTCACGAAATAAGTAACACTCCAATTCATAATGATATAATCGGCGATACAAGTAGTATCGCAATGCATAACTGTACAATTAACGCACCAATTCGCAACGATACATCCAACGGCATGTTTAGCGCATCAATCCATAGCGATATAACCAACGATATGATTAGCGAACCAACGCATAATGATGCAGCCGACGACACAAGCAGCGTACCAATTCATAGCGATAAAACTAGTGATGTCGCGCAGACGCAAATTGCCACACGCCGTAGTACAAAAGCGACTCCATCGGAGGAAAATAGACAATCCAATGAAATAACAAATGAAATTGATAAAGTCCAAAAAGCAGAAATTAAATTGAATGAACCGACAAGTAGCATCACCCCAATGAAAGAAGTAAAGCAAAATAAGTGCCTAGTTATTGTCTTCGGCATTGCCACTGCAATAACCATTTTGGCGGCCATTTTTCTGCTTGCTTGCCCAGTCAGCGGTGGATTTTTGGCAATTATTACGTCATTGGTTGGCAAGGCTGGGGCAAAGGTACTTATTTTCGCACCAAGTGCCATATTCGCCATATTCACAACCATATTTTACGTAAAGCAGAATACAAATCTTTCTGACTTAAAATGATTCCATAATTCGCGATAATTAAAACCTTAAATGCATAGAAAATATGCCCAATTTCCGAATTGGAAAATTTTCGCTCAAGCGATAAAAGAGAATAATTTTATTGCGCAAATGAGAATGCGCCATGAATGCCAATGCCACAAACTATTGCATTGATGGTGCGATTTTTCATTGGGAATGCCACTGCATCGCCCGTCCTATGCGGTTAAAACTTTCTGCAGGAATAGCTTCAATTTCGCAGCGTTGACCTACTTTTCATGACAAAGCTGCCAAGTTCAACGAAAATGGACACGGAAGCCAGAAAGGCGAGACTCACCAGCGAAATCATTGTGACCACCCCACGGCAAGAATGATCCCAATCCCCAAAAGCGCACCAACATATCCCACTGCAACGACAATTCGAAACCATCCACTGAAAAAAACAGGCTTTTTCTTCTCTATTTGCGTCTTGCCGAATTCGCCACCTTTGACTTCCGACGCATCGCCGTCATTAGCTGAGTTCGACGGAGATAAATTTTCACCATGCAATCGCCATGTGGGCTGCGAAGGATCATGGAAATCTGTCGAATCACTTTCTAGGAATTCGGATTTTTGTAAAATTTTCCCATAGCTCATCAGTGCGTTATTTTTTATAATTCTTCCCATTTTCCCTCCCATTAACTCAAAAATTACAATCGCCATTTCTTCACTATCTTCACCGTTTGCACATAGTGTAGCTATCACCTTAATCGCAACTTGAGTGCTGATTCTGAGAATAGGCATTACCGCATCTAAATTGTTAATATCTACATTCATTATACGTTTCACAATACTATCGTTGTCCAACTCCAACCACTCCGCTGCTTCCCTTACGCAGTCTAGCATTCTTAAAATGTCACCGACTCTCACCGTCAGAATTTTTACAATTACTGCAGAATTCGTATTCATAATGGGCAATATTCTGCTGCCACAATTACAATCCAGTGCAATGTTTGCAATAACTGTATCATCGTCCATTTCTAACGGAGCTGCCCCTATTGCGTTCTCGTTCATCCCTCTCAAATATTCAGAAAGCAGTGATATCACCGGAATACTGCTAATCATCCAGACCGGAGGAATGTAACACATGATATTTTTCATGATTTTTGCAGCAACTTTTGCATTTGAATTTAGAATATTAAATATTTTTTCCACCTTTAAGTAATTATACAATCTTACTAACAACAGAATCATTGTCCATTTTCAATAAAGCTGCCGCTAAATCACTTTGTTCAATTTTACGTAGGCACATGTCTTCGAAGCGACCATAATCTTTAGCTCTCATTGCAATCAGAATTTTTGCCGCACATTTTGCATTTGCCGCTATGATCTCCATTATCTTATCCTGACTAAGTGTGTTGATGATTTTCATGGCGATTTCTCCATTATTCATTTCCTGCAAAATTGCCATCTTTCCAATTTCACTAAATGATTTAATAATGTCTTCCGCGTTACCTTTATCATCTATTATCATTAAAGCCCTTACAACAGCTTTTGCATTGGCGATGATCTTACCAAAAATCATATCTCGAAATTCCCCTGTATGCACAATTTTTGAAATAGTATCCTTGTCATTCATTTCAGAAAGAGCGTCTAACACCATTTTCTGGTCTATTCCTCTTAGATAAGTGATAAATTCATCATTTTCACATTTTCTATGCTGTGTCACTAAAATTTTTGCAACAACTTTGGGATTTACTCTTAGAGTATTCATTGAGCTACTTATTACTATGCTATTATGTATAATTTTCATGACAGCACCGTCGTCATCTACTTCTAGCAGGGCTGCTACTATTTCGTTCGGTTGCATCATCCTTAAATACTCGCCAAATTCTTCTTTTTTGTTTGCTTTGTTCATTATTTTAAAAATTTCTGCTGCAGCTTTAGCATTTCCATTTAAAATCGATTTCATTTTCCCACACTCTATAAGTAGAAAAATCTCTGCATATTTTTTATGAAATATCCCCCACGTCCCATTATCTACCCGTATGCTTTTCGCAAAGTCATCTTTCATATTTTCCTCATGCAGCACGATTAAAAACCTAGCGGCTGCTTCGCGCCAACCTGGTAACGGGTTGCGTACTGCTCCAATGATACGCGAAAATGCATCATTTAAAGTGTACTTTATTTTTACTATTTCTAAAACAGTCGCATTGAGATTTATTCGCAAGAGCGCTTGAACAATTCTTTCATCTTTAATTTCAGCTACATATTTTTTAAAGCTTTCTTCTTCTTCACCGCCGCTGCGCAATGCCGTTAAAATTTTTGCAGTGGCTCTTCCTTCATTATCTGCGAAATTTAGCGCCTCTGCAATGCGTGATATTCTGGACTTCATCATTAGCGCTGCAATTCTAATAGTAACTTCATTATTTGATATTCCTAATAGTGCTTCCACTATTGGCGGAAAATCCATTTCGCCAATGTACATTTCTATTTTTTGTAAATTCCCACTCCTATTTTCACTACATAATTTCACTAAAATCACTGCGGCTGCTTGGCTATTTGAATTTAGCATATTTTTGCGCTCAATGGACATTTGATCTAAAGCGTTTGCTATTTCAGTCGGAGACATTGCCTCTAAATATTTAACAACTTTTAGCTTTTCCCGTGATAATTGCTGCCATTCGTCGTTGATATATCCGTCGATTTCACTTTCATTGACCAATTGTCCACCTCCTTTGTTTGCATCTTTTATTGCTATTAATATTTTGACAGCAGCTTCGGCATTTTCCTTTAAAATATCTGCCACTCTATTGAACTTCATTAGCATCACAATTGCAATAATAGTGCCATTATCAGTACTAATAAAAAATTTCGCCGCCTGGTTAATGGACATTTTTTCTAAAAGTTCAACGGCCTTTTTTAAGCCCTCGCCGCTGTCACTTCCGTAGAGGTGTAGTGCCTCTAAAACTTTTTTCGCAGTTTCATTATTCTCATTTAAAATTTGTGCTAGAATATCAAATTTGCATTCCATTGCCATTTCTACGATTATTGCGTCATCGGACACTTCAAGAATGGCTTCTGTCGCTATTCCACGATCCATACTCAAGAGCATCTCAATTGCTTTGCTTATTTCACTTTTCGAACGCAATGCCATTAATGCTCTTGCGGCAATTTTAGCATTTTTATTTAAATTTGAGTTCCATCCATCCTCTAATTCGTATATTTTTACTATGGTTGCAAAACTATCTATCTCCATCAAAATTTGCTCTACTATTTCACAATTTTTCACTGCCGTTAAATAGTCATTAAATGTATCCCTTTCTGAGTGTTTTGCCGTTAGAATTTTTGCGGCAACTTTGGTATTTGCATTCAAAATACTTACTTGCCTGTTACCTTTTGCTATTCCTTCACATCCCGTAAATATATCCATAATGGCCCAGCTGGCAGCATCACCCATTTCCTCTAGAGCTGCAATGACCGCATTTTCTTTCATTCGATTCACGCAGATATCATTGAATTTCTTCAACTTCTGGACTATCTGATTTGCATTTTCCGCCCCTTCCCCCTTAAAAAAATATTCCGTGCGCGCGACCATTACGTCACCGAACAAATAGCGATGCGCCGCCGTTAAAATTCTAGCTGCAACTGTTGCCATTTGCAGCTAGAATACAAGCAATTACACCACTCTTATCTTCGCTAAATGTAATCCATGCTACCATCTCATCATTCATTCCCATTAAACATTGTGTAAGTTTCGCTTTCCCGCTACCCTACTCCTATGTAGAGCTTCTATAATTTTTTTTGCCGTTTTAAACTTTGCATTCAAAATACGTGCCACTGCTTCGAAATTCATTCGCATCACAATTTTCGCAATGTGCGTATCTCCTATTAGATCAAGAAAATGCGTTGCGTCCCCATCACTCATTTGCGCCAAAACTACAACAACTTCCCCTATTTGACCTTGCTTGCAGAGCTCATTAGAAAACTTTCCGGCAGCATCATCGTTACCCGCTAAAACAAGCGCCATACTACTGGCCGGTATCAACATCGCAATTGATTTGATGCTTTGGCCGTTCATTTCTGCTATGGCCTGTGCTTTTTCCTGTATCCCATCGAAAATGCCACTCACTATCTCGTTTTTACGTTGATTTCTTCCACCTACTAGGAGCTTGCTAAAAATTATCTCTCTAATATCGGTATTTTCATCTAAAATTGTCATTATAGTTAACACTATTTGTTCAGATGGCGTTCGCAATATGAGCACTTCAATTGGGTGGTCGTAATTTTTATTATTATTAATTATGCTACGTAAAACATCTGCCTTTAACGTAATTTTATTGAAAATATTAGATGCAATTTCCTCATCTTTCTCATCGAAGCGCCCTTCATCGTTCTCGCCATTAAATCGATGGTCATTACAGCGATTATGGCGCATATAATTGCAGAGATTAACAAAGATATATGCAACGACTCCCATGTCCATACGGTGCGTATTAAGAACGCTTGCTTTTTGGGCGGGATCCATTAGCCTTATTGTCTTTAAAATTTTAGTATATCTCATCTCTCCCCTGCGCACATCTTTTTTTATTTTAACATTACTGAGAGCCCCTGCCGCCACGTCTTTTTCCGGCATTTCTGTCAAAATCTTACCTGCTGCTACTTCCACATTGGCGCAGAGAAGCACCTCTAAAACAATTGTTGAAAAAATGCAATTTACACCCAAAATTTTCATAAATTTATCCCATAATTCGAGATCTTTCTGGGCTGCATTTACAATTGCATTTATAATATTATCATTGTGCGCAATTCTTTCAAACATTTTCGCTATCACCCGCTTGTCATTCATTTCCACCAAAATATTTACCGCCCACAGTACGTTGTCATTTTCATATAGTTCCCTGAAAACATTTTCAGCGGCTCTAGCTTCATCTTCCAACGCTGTACCCTGGCGAAAATTCGCTCGGGCTTGATCATTTTTAAATTTTTCATTGAAATATTCTCTCCATAAAATTTGATCACACAGATCGTCCGGCTCGGAAATTTCGCAAATCACTTTTGCTATTTCGCTGTAACCCTTCCTTTGCACGATCACTTGAAAAGTTGTAAATTTTACCCCTTTCAAAATTTTCACTTTGTTAGTTAGCCTACCGAAAATTGTAGCTGCTTTTTCACGGTCAGGGAAATAACTACTGTCGCATAGCACGTTCAAAACATTACTTGCAGCTTTTCCGCTTTCATTTAAAATCAATATCAAGTCATCAACGATCATACTTTCAACAACAATTGCAGTGCTATTGCGATTCATGCTCTCCAGAACTTTTCCTTTATTGCGTATTTCTTTATAAATATTAATTACTTCCTGCCTATTATTTTTATATTGCTGATCATTACATTGTGACACATCGAAACATAGCGCATTTAAAATATTTCCCGCAAATTTCCCACCGCTATCGCCATTTAAAATACGGGATATGCAATTGGCATCTACCATTTTCTACAATTCATCCATTCGCACCCTTTGAATCTTTTGTCGCATTCGCAACGCATTTAAATTGGATCGCATTCGCAGCACAAGTCCATTCCTTTTCCCGTCAGCACTTGCCGTCGATAGGGCCGCTGCCGCGATTACTTCCACGGGTATCGTATTTAAAAAATTAATTGTCAGTTCTTCTTCGCCGTCTTCAGTGAGCGTCCTTAGAACATTTGCTATAATTTTGAAATCCTTTTGCAAGTTTTTCAATATGAATTTATGCATCGACAAAGGGTCTACGCCATCACCATTGCAGTCGGCATTCTTCTTCTGCTCCTCCAACATTGATGCAGCGATCGCTAAAATCCCCCTGCTATCCGGTGCTTTCTCCATGATGATGCTTCTGTAATCGCGCACATTGCTATCTTCGTCAACGTATTGCCTTTTTTGCTCTGAAATTGCTTTCCAAAGAAACATTGCCCTCTCTTTATAAATATTTCTTTCAAGTTTTAAATCGTCATTATTGCCACTATTTGGCTGATTCCATTCCTCATCTAATTTTTCCTTGCGTTCATCATCCGACAATGCGTCATACTGCTCATCCGCAAATTTACTACACCCACTACTAAATAATTCAATGCATTTTTCTTTAATAAATGCATTAAACTGATCATTGTTGGATTGATCACAACCCAAATAGCTTAGATATAGTGATCCAAGAATTTTCCCAACGGCAGCAGGATTTTCCACCATCATATTGGCTAATTTCTTCTCAGGTACTACCTTTGCTATCGTAATAATGACATTGTTTTTTGCTCCCAGGATAGATTTAAGAAATATTCCGTATCCTATTCCATTGTTAAGAATACAACTACTCAACATTTCTTCCCCATCTCTGCCATTGGCGCATAGCGCCTCTAAAATCTTTCCCATAACTTTGATGCGTGTTTCATCCGGTTTATCAGACGAACATAATTTTCGAAAAAATGCTGCTACGCCATTGAGTTTCATTTTTGATAGCATCATATTAACGGCATTGCTGCTCATTTTTTCAATACCCATTATTTGATCTTTCATTCCAGCAAAAAGATCACACATTATTTGTGTATTATTTACACTATTGCAATTGCGCAATTTTCCAAAAGTGGATTCAATTAAATCATGACGCTCATTCAAAGCAGAGAATATTAGATAAGCATAACTCCATCCAAAGCGCTTATCGCTGCGACCCGCTATTGTTGCAATGCTACTGCCATTCATAGCCGCGAGAACATTGCCGTTGCGGAATTCAGTAGGTCCTTCGTTACAAATTTCAAATGCTTTTACTATTCGCTCCTCTTCATTGCTTTTAGGGTCATCCGCCAAAAGGATATTTATAATCCTTCCACGGCTTTCCGTCCTTGCCCTATGTCAAATTTATAATCGCCTAAATCGCGATACATGTCGGCCGCCACTTCCAGTAATTTATCATCATAATTTCCTACTGCATCCTTTGCGCATAGCGCTGTTAAAATCTTTTTAATATCATCGATATTTTCTTTATTCATGCGCACACATGCACCGTTCACTTTTCCATGATTTATGCAAGCTTTTCTGCCATATATGCCCACCATAATTTCAATAATGCTCTTATTGCATATTCGTGAAAAGAATTTTATATTCCGCCCAAGCAATGCCCGAAAAATCACATCCACTGCACTACTCTCAATTAAAGAATACCGAGCACTATCCGCTCGAAGGCTATCTATCGCTTTCACTTTTACATCTCTGCATAGCCACAGCAAAATTTCTTCCACAGTTTCATCGCCCGCTTTTAAAATCAAATCCGCCGTCTGGGAGCTCATCGAATAGTCGCGCTCAATCCCATTAAAACTCATTTTTTTAGAATTTCTATGACTAAAGTCGCCATTTTATCCCGCTTTGCACTGTCAATTTCGCCGTCCCTATGCTCACATAGCGCCATTAAAACTTCTGTAGCGACTTCGGCATTTTGTTCTAAGGCCAAAACTATGAGATCAAGGTCCGATACTTGATCACTGTCGCCATTTAAAGCCTTCAAAATGTCCGCCACCAATGCAGATTTAGAGGCATTGGCAGCTGTGCGATTTTCGTCTCCGCCGCTACCCGCCGGCGACAACAGCAGATTCGGAATCTGCGTTTCAACTTGAGCACTTAATCCCGAACCTGACGGGCCATTAGCCCCGCTGGAGAGACCACCGATGCCGCTTTTCACTGGGAAAGAATTGGGAGTAGAATTACTCGTAGAATTAACCATATTGCGCTAGTGCATGAAATATTTGCCAGCTGCCAATGGAAAATTATGATGCGCAGGAAAAAGCTTTTATGCCCTCGGATGGAGCGGACTATCGCCGCACCACCCGCAATGTTTCTTCAGTTAAAGCAACGCTTTGACGGCGCCATTAGCCGCTTTAATGTTGTTCAGAATGCATTGGCATTGTGCGCAGCAGGCACAATTTTCTTCGGGAAGTGACTTTTTTACCGAGGCAATGGCACGCAAAGCCCCATCGATGCCATCTTTCAATTGTTCGATATTTTTCCGCCGACATTGCCCCCTTCTTCTACACTTTGAAACAGTAATGCCTCCCAGCCGGATCTCCTATCGCGGAGTGATGGTTTTACATCATCATTAATCGTTACATTTAATTGGTCAATTGATTTTCCAAATTCTACGATTTCTCCTTTCACTTCTTCGTCGATACGAGCCCAACTATCATGGCTCTGAATTTTTTCCAAGCGCATCTTTAAAGCGCTACTTTCTTTGTTTAGACTGGTTAATTTTGTTTGAAGTTGAAAAAGCTCCAGCGCCTTACTGCCATTGGCATAGCTCGCCTTGCGTGTTAGATAGTAGTGCCTTGCAACGGTTATAATCGCTGCCACTACCGCCGATATAACTAGGAGAATACCGACGCTCACAGCAATGCCGACGGCAATGTGCATGGACAGTATAAATGCGACCATCGCCGCTGCCGCCGGATGACATACCAACGAGATCAACCTGACCACCAATATGGCCACATCAAAAACTACGGAAGTCGCCCACAAAAAAAAGCGGAAATTTGAGCTGGCGCTCTTTCCGCTGATTTTTGGGATAAACTCAGAAAAAAGAAGCTCCGAGACGGAACACGGATTGCACTCATTATTGGCAGAAAGATCGAAATTTGCATTGACAACATTCTGCATCCCACTCAATGAGATATTTTCATTATTTAAAATATTTTCTCCTTCCATATTACATTTTACGAAAAAACTTAATGAAAATCAATGTAAAAATAAAAATTTGGCACATTTAATGCGAAGTGTCTACGCAGTAGACTGATGCGAAAATTGTTGAAATGAATTCCCCCTGCGCCAATCCCCCACGGCAAAGCAGGCAAGTGCGGCCGCCGATGAAACGCCCATTGCCACCGCCAACGCATGTTCGGCGGCCTCCATTTTTGTGCAGATCGCAAAATTATCGAAAAGTTTTTGGGGTAAAATTATCGCGCTTTCATTCGCCTAGAGCCACATTCTCAGCCATTTGCGCGAGTGTTTTGGCTGTAAATTTAGGACGTTAAACCGGTGAAGAAATTTTGCGATTCGCGTCATTGATTATTTTCTTACATGCACTCAGTGCCTCATATGCTTCTTTCCATGCGGTACTGACATCATTTTCATTAGGAGAATTCTGGGAGGGATCTTTTTTTTGTTTCTTTCTCGCACTTTTGACTTTTTCTGCTTCATTTGATAACTTTGAAAAACATTTTTGTAAATTTTGAAAGGATTCCATCAATTTATCGAAATCATCACTGTCCTCTAATGCATTATTGTTTAACTTCGATATATCTTCGGTATTTTGGTTGATTGCGTCAAAATTATTATTTATATGATCCTTGCAATATCTCGTATTGAATTTATTAATTTCAGTGAAGGTAAATTTAATTTCTCTATTTATATTTTCATAGTTGTGGCGTTCTGCTCGGAATCCGAGTTGGCGATCGGATGAATAGATAGATTTTAATATATCTTCAATTCGAATGGCAATATCGCTAGACGCTTTCTGGGCACTAAAATCAAAAAAGCTTACAATAAATTTAATGGATTCAAATCCAAAATAGATAAATATGAAAATGAAAGCAATGCCAAAAACAATAGGTCCTAACAGTGGTATTAATGGCGCTGCGAGGACGAGAAATAAGAAGATTATGCAATCAATAACGAACATGCCAATAATTGTAATGGCGGAGAAAAAAATAGCAGATAGCACATCTGTAACGGTAACTTTCTCTTCAAAAAAAGGCTTTCCATTGGACAAAGGTAGCGGTGAATCCGTGGAATCTTGCGGACGGGACCGAAGAGCAGGAAAATCGCCAGACATAGCAATTGCTAATTCTATGTGAATTTCGAAGTATTTCAATAAATTTTTTAAAAATATTTACTCCGACTGCATAAACGGTTTATCATTCAAAAACGCCCCCTCATTGGGACTGCAATCACAAAATTATCGCGCTTTCGTTCGCCTAGAGCCGCATTCGCAACCATTTACATGGGTGCCTTGGCCGTAAAGAGAGTAAATGCCCAAGGGAAGTGAACGATTCTGGTGCTCAAGATGGGACTCGAACCCATATGCCTTCCGGCACACGCCCCTCAAACGTGCGTGTCTACCAATTCCACCACCTGAGCACATCACGCGTCACTTTTGGGGCGATGTCCCACCGCAACCATTGCGATGATACCCATGCCCCGTTGGACGCCCTTTTGTAGTTTGCAGCATGCGGAATGCAAGGGAAATTTAAAATATTTTTCTGCGGAGCGAAAAAAAGATTTACATTTGGATTATTTTGTCCATTCTTGGTGTGTAATGGAAGTAGAGAACAGCTGTCCTTCAAAGTTGTCCACCCTCGGTGGGCAAGAAAATGAGAAATCCATCTCAAATATGAAAATGTGGATCGGCGTAGCTACCGTGGCCGTCGCCATTCTGTGCGTTGCATCGGCCATCGTCGCCTATGTCACCTGTGCCTCCGTGATCAATTCCGTTGCAATTGCAGTGCTCGTGATCACCGCCGTTTTGACCACCGTGGGGTGCATTGCCCTGCTCATACTGCCAACGGACAAAAAATCGCAGCAACCTCTGCAGTCGCCTTCCACCCACTCCTCCTCCACTGAGGATTTGCTGAGGAACCTAAAAAATAATCTGCCACCAGTAGAAATGTCCAAAAAATTGCCCGATTGTCCACCAAGCCAAGAGGAAAATTCATCCGAAATCCCAGAGAGCGCCACCCCTTCACTCCATGAATACAAGACAGTTTCTAGCAATACTTTAGAACTCTTAAAACGCTTTGCCCAAGAGGTCTATCCATGCAAAAAAGATCAAAGTGGCATTGCAGGTATTACCAATGATCTTAAATCGCTCTCAGAAGACGACATTACAGCCTTTTTTGAGAGCCAATTCACAGGAAGCGCGGAGGGAAATACACCGGTCCATTGCCTAATGCTGCTGGTCAATACTGCCACCAGTAAGGCCTTCGTGGATGCCATAGTTGCATGCGGCGAAAATTCAGCAATTTATGGCTGCTTTTTCAAAGCATTTCTCACGGCACGGAATAACCACGGGCTTACCCCCATGGCGTCCCTATGCGGCCATTGCAGAAATCTCGATTTCTTCAAGTGCATGATGAGAAATGCCACCGCACTGATTAAAAATGGCATCGTAACATCTGAGTGTGTGGTCGACTGCATGGCATGGAATTATGTCGAAGAAATAGTCGCAATAAGCAGCCATGTAAGGGAAACGATATTTTCTATTTTAGCTTCTAGATACTATTGCTATAAACTCGATGAAGATGAAGATGCGGCATCATTTCTCGATGGGATATACGCCGAAATATTAAACTTCATGGATGCGTTGGGTACGCCAAGTAATTTAGATCAATTTCTTTCTGAAAAACAAGGCTTTCTCAGTTGCGATCCATCGGTAGTAAAAAATGCCTTAATCTTTGCGGAGAGAAACGAGAATAACGGGAAAAAAATTGCCGAAATATTAGGAAAAATAGCGACACTTGAAAACTTACCAAGAACATGTTCTGTGATATTTAGAGCAGCATTTGGTGATGCTCCAACGTTCAAGCCCAAAAACTATCGCTTACCTGTGCCCTATCAGCCCCACCGCTCATTCTTCAACAATTTCATTGAAAAATTCATTGCAGCAGTAGATAAAAAAAGCGAAAAAGAAATCATGCAAATTTTCGCAGAAAAATTCCACGGAGAAACGATCCACGAATGCGTGAAGATGGGTGTCACTACGGCCCCATGGACAGAATTAATAGCCGCCGTGAATAAGTGTGGGCAAGAGTCAATCATTTATAAGCACTTTTTCCTTGAATTTATAAGACAAAAGGATCCGTGGTGGGAAGGGAAGATATTGCACGGCCTAAACATTGATATGTTTGGTGATGTTTTGCTCGCACTGAAAATAATGGCCAAATCAGATCCCCCCAAATCCGAGATAGCCAGTCTTATGTTCGACTGCAATGAGACGTCATTTTTATCAATCTACATGCACCATCAATTTCCCACTGACCCCAACCGCGTAAAAAAACTCGAAACACTGCTAGACTTCGCCGGAGAAATTCTATCGGCGGATCAGCTGGAAAATCTTTTGTTTACCTACAAAAGCAATTTCAACATGCCATTTAATTATAATGGTAAATTTCTCAACTCGACTGCGTTTTATATGCTGCATTATAAAGGCGGTATTCAACTTAAAAATAAAATCCTTTCGCTCATAGAAAAGACAAGTGAACCCCATAAAACACGCATGGCGAATGCAATGAAAAATTTAAGCTCCACCTAAATCCTCCAGCGGCAAAAAAAGGGGGACCCAGTTGCCGACAATCACTTACCGATGCAAAACTTGTTAAATATCTGATCTAAAATAGTTTCCGTTGTCTCTCGACCCGTAATTCTTGCCAATCCGTGGAGGGCGTAGTTGATTTTTGCTGCCACAAATTCCGGAGACGCTCCTTCCTTTACCAGAGACTTTGCGGCGTTTAACTCGCCAATGGCATCCAATAGGCATTCCCTGTGGCGTGCATTGACCACACAGGGAGCCCCGTCGGGCACGATTTGATTCGATTTCAATGTGTCAATTATTTGCTGTCTTAGCGCCGCCATATCGCCGCAATCGAGCGCAGAAACGGAAACCTTTGGCCAAGGAATACCTGGGAGCATTCCATCGTCAATAGCCCGCGGAAGATCCCTTTTATTGAGAACAATGAGGCCGTTTTTTTCCATCAAAATTTCCCCGAGGGAATCGTCCAAATTTTCCAAAGGAACGGAACCGTCAAAGATGAGCAGCACAAAGTCGGCAAAGCGCAATTTTTCCAAGCTGCGCCGCATGCCTAGCCGCTCCAACATGTCCTTCGACTGCCGTATTCCCGCCGTGTCAATGATGCGCAAACACCAGTTGTCGACGGAAATGAACTCCTCTAAAAAATCACGGGTAGTGCCGGGAATGTGGCTAACCAACGCCCTTTCCTTTCCTATGAGCCCATTGAGAATGCTGCTCTTTCCGCCGTTTGGAGGCCCAATGAGCACCGTTCCAATGCCGCAGTCCAGCAGCGGCCGATAGCGGGCCGTCGATTCGAGGTATCCCAATGTGGCTTGGGCATCTTCCAGCGCAGCGATGGTGGAGTCGTCGCCGCCGTCGGGCAGGTCTTCCTCGGGAAAATCGATGCGGGATTCCCACTGGGCAGCGACAGCAAAGAGCGCATCCATGACTCCGTTGATCTTCCTTCCCAGCACGCCGGCCAGCTGATTTTGAGCCACACGCAAGGCCGCCTCACTCTGGGCGTGAATCGTATCGCCCACCGCCTCCGCCTGGGAGAGATCCATCTTCCCGTTAACAAATGCAGTGCGCGTAAATTCTCCCGGTTCAGCCAGCCGGCAACCGCGCTTGCACAGGTCCTCCAGTATTTTTTGGATAATGAATGGGTTGCCATGGCAGGAAATTTCAAGCATGGACTCCCCCGTGTAAGAGTGGGGTGCAGCGTAGTAGGTGACAACCACCAGGTCCAGCGGAGTCCCATCCCGTGCCACATAGTTGCGCGCATAGGCGCGGTGTGGCTGCGCACTTTCCAGGAAAAAAATTTCTTCGAAAAGAGACGGACACAGAGAGCCACTACACCGGATGACAGCGACACCGGAAATGCCGAACGGCGTGGACAACGCGGCAAATGCTGATTTGCTATCCATATTTATAGGTAGACACGCAGTCAATGGATTTGCCGGCCCATTACAAGTTGTTTCTGGAAGATATTTTTTGGGAAAAAATGAAAAAGTCTCCCCCGGAGGCGATTAAAAATTATTAAAAAAAATATTGAAAGAAATTTTCGGCGGGCAATGGTGCAGCGATGGACCCACGCTACGAGCAATTGGCAAAAAATTTAGTTTTCTACTCCATGGATGTGCAACCGGGAGAGAATGTACTCATTAGCACCATCGCTGTGCCAGCGGAGATGATCATTGCGCTCATGCGCTGCGTACGCGAACGGGGAGGCGCACCGTTCCTTGATTCGATGGACGAGCGCCTGCGCCGGGAATTTCTACTCCACGGCACAAAGAAGGAGATGGAATTGATCGGCGCCATGGAATTAAATCGGATTAGGCACATGCAGTGTGCAGTGATTATCCGCGGATCCGACAATATTTTTGAATGCAGTGATGTGCCGGACACTCAGCAGCGCCTCTACAACGACGCAGTCAAGGTCGCCTTCGACTATCGCGTCAATGAAACGCGCTGGGTGGTGCTGCGTTGGCCAAACAAATCCATGGCGCAAATGGCGCAAATGAGCACGGAAAATTTTGAAGAATTTTTCTTTCGCGTCTGCAACCTCGACCACAGCCGCATGCGGGAAGGCGCCGAGGCACTGAAGGCCCTGATGGAGTCAACGGATCGGGTGCACATCAAGGGTCCCGGCGTTGATTTGCAATTCTCAATTAAGGGCATTCCCGCCAAGCCCTGCATCGGGCACATCAACATACCGGACGGAGAGATTTTCACCGCCCCCGTAAAAGAAAGCGTGGAGGGCGTAATCGCCTACAATGCGCCGTCCGTCTACCGCAGTCAGCGCTTCGAAAATATCCGCTTCACATTCGAGCGGGGAAAAATCGTGGAGGCAACCGCCAATGATACGAAGGCCATTAACTCCATCCTGGACAGCGATGAGGGCGCCCGCTACATCGGCGAATTCGCATTTGGTTTCAATCCATACATCCTTAGCCCAATAGGCGATATTCTCATGGACGAAAAAATTGCCGGATCCTTCCACTTCACCCCGGGACAGGCCTATAAAAATGATGCCGACAATGGAAATCGCTCCCAAATTCACTGGGACATCGTGTCCATTCAGCGGAAGGACTACGGCGGCGGCGAAATTTACTTCGACGGAAAACTCATCCGCAAGGACGGGCTGTTTGTCGTGCCGGGCCCCGATAGGCTAAATCCCGACCATTTGCTGGAGGGCTAGGTGCCCTCTGGGCCATTTTTTTTCGCCGAAATTGCCATGAATTTCAAAAAATGATTTTGGGCGAACGGTTCTCTTTTACACTGGGAATGGATTGCCATGGAATGCGCTTGGATGTAGCCCTTGCCCGCTCCTTCGAGGAAAAAAGTCGCACGCAAATTCAGCGGGCATGCCGGGAGGGACTCATTCACTGCAACGGGATACCCATTGGAGCAAAGGCCAAGGTGTGCGCCGGACAGACGCTGACCATCCAATGGCTCAGCCAGGGCGAAATGGCGCTGCAGCCGAGGCAGATGGACTTGGAAATTCTCTACGAAGACGAGCACATGCTGGCCATTAATAAACCCAGCGGGGAGGTGGTGCATCCGGCGCCACACGTCGCCCAATCCATCGTCGAAGCGGTTCTACATCACTGCAATGGCCAACTGGCAATGGCCGCGGGAAAGCATCGGCCCGGCGTAGTTCACCGCCTGGATAAAGGAACCTCCGGAGTGCTCCTATTTGCGAAAACGGACATCGCCTATCATCGCCTTAGCGGAATGTTCGGCAGAAGGGATGTGGAAAAATACTACGAGGCCCTTGCCCACGGAAATCCCAAGGAAAAGGAGGGCACCATTCTTCTCCCCATTGGCCGCGATCTCCATTGGCGCACCCGTATGGCCATCCGCGAAAATGGCCGACCTGCCCACACCCACTGGCAATGCCAACGCCGCTACTCCAACGGCGTTATTCTACTATCTCTGCGCATTTACACGGGCCGAACCCATCAAATTCGCGTGCATCTTGCCTCCATGCGATGCCCCATTCTCGGCGATAGCACCTATGGATTTCTCAGCGAATGGCTGCCAAATTTGCACATTCCCCGGACCATGCTCCACAGCCACCGCATCGCACTGGAACACCCGATGACCCACGGACCGCTCCTCATTGAAGCTCCCCGCCCGCGAGACATGGAAATGCTGATTCGACTTTTCGCAGAAACGCCCAAATTACCGGAAACGACAGCAGGCACGCCGTACAATTAGGCTGAATAGCTCATCCTAGACATTTTAGTTGGATCTCATCCCAGTGAATTTTGAAAATCTTTACACTGCTACTCCACTTGCGCAGTTAAAAAAACTCAAGCTTCCAGGGCCATTGGTTCTTTTTGCGGTGAAATAATTACTCTTGCATAGGCCAAACCCGTACATATGAGAAAGACGACACCCGGCCCAAATATGACTATTTTTGCCGCAATCAAACCAAATGGCACGGCAATGGCCGCTAAAATTCCGCTTCCAAACACACCAAAGAGTAGGAGTAAAGCCACTAAAATGCTCACCACTGTGGCAATGGCAAGACCAACGACTAAATATTGACCTTGCTTCGCTTTTTTTATTAGGGCTACGCTGCTTATCGCCACTTTGATAGGGCTTTGATTTTGTGTATTTTCATTTTTAATTTGCATCCACTCTTCATTTACCTGTGAATTTTTCCTATCTATTTGCCAATCATCATTCTCCACTTGAATTTCCTCACTTATTTGCGTATTTGCGCTAGCGGCTTTGTTCAAAAGATCAAAATATTTCTGACGAAACATCTTCGAAATTTCTCCATCACAGCAGTCCAATAGGCCAAGTTGCGCAGTGAGCAAATTTTGATTTTTGAAGAAAAAATTCATCTGCTTTTCTTCGGGTTTTTGCGAAAATTTCACGTCGAATGCCTTTAAAAATTCTTCGGCAAATTCTTTACTAACAAATTTTTCCATGTCTTTTCTTTCACAAATCGTTCTAAGTAATTTCGAAATTAAAAGTGGATTGTTTTGATATTTATTTAATAATTTCGTTAAGTCATCCGGGCTTAAATCGTTCAACGTATTTATGATGATATTATTTTTAAGACATATCAACATAGTATTCACTTCACTTTCACTGGTGACTGACAAAATAAAATCCAATATTTGCTGCTTCTGCATTTTGCAAAGTAAAAAAGCACACACGTAGTTAAAATTGCTTTGCTTGCATGATTTACTTTGACGATTATAATTGGAATCATTCCCGAAAGTTACATTAAATAACTTTTCCACAATCTCACAGTTGATGGCACTGCTCATTTCTTTATCCACAGAGATTCCATGAATAAATTTCGCATAAAGCTCCTTGAGATTATTAAATTCATATGGATCAAGTATTTCGATGAAATCAATCAGTGATGGATGCCGCAATTGATCATTTCCTTCGTTGGAAATAAGGGTGAGCAGTGCGACCATATTCGGATCTCTAATATCTTCTATTCTAGCAGAATCATTGTTCAAAATAAAAGTACATATTTCTATTAGGAATTTCAATGAACTTTCATTGCGGCGCAACAGCAAACTAAGTATTTCCTCATCACTAAATTGTGCTAAAATATCTTTTATCAAATCTTGCCTATTACTTTCACTGCTATTTATTCTATTCATTAGTGCGGTTAATTTCTTGTTATCATTAATATGCTTTTTACCATATTTTAAAACAGTTTTTAAAACATTTGCGCTTATGCTCCCTTTGCCACTTTCACTGAAAACCTCATCAAAAAATTGATTGATATTCATTTTCACTATTTCATCGCCTTGGGCGCATAGTCCCGCATAGGCATTGGCTAAAATGCTATTGCCAACTTTTTCATTGCAAAGAATTTCCGCATTCTGAATTTTTTTACGGCATTCTTGTGCATCATTACTGCGTATCATAAGAAACTTATGAACGGCATCACTGTGCTCGTTGAAATTTCCCATTCCGTGGAGTATTTCGCAGGTTTTGTCTTCATTTTTTAGCAATTCCGCAATTTCGCCGTTAAAAAAATTAGACATCCATTTAACGTCATTAAGGAACTCTATCACTTTCGCATCTAATTTAGCTCTAGTATTGGCATGTGCATTGCCGTAGGCAGTGGCTAGATAGCAGTTAGTGAGTCGTCCACATTCAATAAGCTTTTTTATCTCACTTAGGTCATTTTTAGCAACAAATACACATTTAATATCACTAGCATCTTCATTCCAAACAATGAGAACATCATCTGCGCAAATTTGCGATTTGTGAAAAACCGATAATTCGGCTTTTGTCGCCTGTAGGAAATTTTTTGAATAGTAAAATGAATTAAAAAATGGATTTTGAAAAAATTTTTCAAATGCACTAAACTCTTCCTTAATTTTCGAAAGTCCCATGGACTGACTTCCATCTCCCGCAAATTTATGGAAATGCGCTGCAAGGGTTTGGAGATTACTATCTTCGCCATCACCGGACCATTGCTTTTGCAAATATTCATATGCATTGCATTGGTTTGATTCACGCTGCGACAAGTGCTCAAATAGGCAAGTTGGGTTGCGTGAAATTGCGCGATCATTACAATTGCCTTCCTGCATAATATTTTCCAATTCAACAAATTGCATTACACTCATTTCCTCATTTTGCTCCTGTTGCACACTCACTTCCACATGCGCTTCCTGCATCTCTTCAAGAATTGCATCGGTATGCCCGAAATCTTCGCTGCCACTGCTGCCCAGCGGCACTAGGAATTTTTCATCTTCGGGTATGCGGTCCATGCTTTCAATTGCACGCGCGTTAATTTTTTCAATATCACCCTGCATTTTTCCGTATTTTTCCTCTGAAAATTTGCCCTTTAATTTTTCTAGTATTTCGGTCATTCTCTGCATTTTTCTTGCAAAGTCATTCCCTACGACACCGCGGACTGATTTCAAACATTGCAAATATTTCCAATTGTTGAGTTCAAATAATTTTTCTTCAATGAGGAATTCCGAAAAGCACTTTCTTAGTTCGATTTGATTTTTACTTCCTTCATTTTCTATATCATCGACTAGCCATCCTTTAATTATCATTACTATCAATTCATGGAGCTGTATTTGCACGGCCCGAGCGCGCTGTCTAATGGTGTCATGGGTGGTGTTATTTACGAGATGTTTAATAATACTAATCGACAATTCTTTCTGCCGAGACCCGCCGTAAAAATTAGTGCCATCGCTGTCATTTTTTGCCGTTGGCTCTATTTCACTTAGTGCATCTTTACGGACAATTAAGTCCATTTTTTGCCCGGGACCACCGAGAAAGTGCCGCTCGCGCATGATACTCTGTGTAAATGCGCCCATTTCCATATTGTGCAAGTTTGCAGTCATCAGACCATGGCCGTCCTGCTTCATGGCGGGGTCGGATCCAACGCTGTGTCCCGCATCGAGAAATGTGAAGATTTTATCCCTGCTCTTTGGCCGTTGATTTTCCGCATCATTTAAAACTGTTATTGGAAAATTGCGGTTTTCACTTTCGAGAATATTCCAAACTTCTGCAATGACAAATGCCTTAGCTTGAGGGTCATACCATTCTATATGTGTAACATCGAGCTCTGCGGAACGAATAAATTCAGCGATATCGCAAATGACATCGCGGATTTCCTGGGATACCAGGAAGCACCCGCTGTCGACAATTATGCGGAGATTTTTAATCATAGCCTCTGCATTTACACTGGCATCTGCGCCATTTTCATGCGCTCTCCGAATATCCTTCGTCCATTGCTGCAGCAATTTTTTGGCGGTCAGAATGGGCTCGTCGTTTGAAGTTTCTTCCCCTTCATCAATCATCGTTTCCGGCGCTATGGCATGGATGTGGGAACGCTTATTTTCGTTATTTTCCACAAATTTTGAACATACGGCACCCAATGAACCTTGCTGGGGACTATAATTATCCTTCATGCACAGCGGAAATGCACTTCGATTGTAGGTGGTTCCAGTCGCGCCAATGGCCGATTGAAACACATTTTCTATGATCGCGGATGGGGATGTGCCATAGGAGGATGGATTCCAAACGGCAGCATTCATACAAATTTCTCGAATGAGTGCAATCGTGACCGCGTGACCTTCCTGAGTTTGCGCGTATTGGCCAATTGCCTCCAAAATATCATTTGGAATGTAGGGATTACCTCTATCATCAGTTTTGACTATATTTGCTAAATCTATCACATCTTCACCAAATTGGCAATGCTTAAAATATTCTTTGAACAATTTATTAGACTTAGAAAGATTAAGTTTAATTCCCGCAGCAACTTCTCTATGCATTTGTATGTTAAATTCGATAATAAATTCTGAAATTGCTTTCTTAGAAAAACCTTCGACCATGGCACTTAGACATGAAAAGCAAATTATTTCCCACGGGTTTTGAAATTTGCTCATCGACGGCTTAGAGTTTGCATAGGGTACCACATTTCCCGTTTCGGGATCATAGCCAAAATCTTTATTATAAACCTTCTGAAAGCAATGCGGAATGAAATGGGTAACCATTGCCCGCAGGGCAAGGATGGATTTCAATTGATCGGATCCAAATTGCTCGATAATGTGATGAATTCTTTCCTGCTGCGCTTCAACGCTGAGATCATTTTCAGACAACCCATCCAATTCACCGGCCATAAATTTAATGAGCAATTCCTCATCATCCTCGCTGAGCATTTTCGCATTTTCTGAACTCAATTTCATCGCATTTAGCTTATTTCTAATTGCTTTTTTTAATTGATTGTGCAACTCTTGTTGAGCAATCAAACTTTGCTGGTTGCATCTACATGCAGCTAATAGCTCCTTTGGCAAATAATTAAATATAAAATCTGTGACAGCATTAATTTCATTTTTCTCAATACTTTTTATATTTTTTTCCCCGTTTGGCGCCGCCTCAACAATGAATGCCTCCTTTGGATTGGCAGTGAGGTGAATTTCATCAAATATGCCGGTGCACTTTTTTAAAAGCTTCATGACCTCTAAATACTCCGAAAGATACTTTTCCATGCCTTCATCGGAATTCGCTTCGTATGAATTGAAAAGCGTGAGCAGTGCCATGAGGTCACTGGATGTAAATACGGGTATGTGGGTTCTTTTTTTCATCATATTTTTTAATTTCCTGCGAAAAAATTGCATTCCCTTCACTGATCTCAGGCTTTGAAAATCCAATTTAATTGCCTCAACGCCAATCTTTAGCTCACTAAAAATTGCGGGCAACTCCTTGATCACGGAAGAAAGCTGGGTCGAGTGAGATACGATGACGGGATAGCCAAAATAGTGACTATCACTGTCATTTTCTCGCTTTTTCCTCATATAGAGCCCCATGAGCACCAAAGCGGGAATGAGGGCCTTTGACTTTCCGCTTCCCATGAGCTGCTGAATAAGTGCGCCTGTCGCTATCTCATCTCCACTTTTATTTCCATTCTGAACTGCCTGAAAAATGAAGTATATTTTTTCTATTTGATCGGGGCGTAGGCGAATTTGCGACATCATTTCCAAAATAAGCGAAAATCGATGGATCATTTTGCGATGCATTCCACTTTCGGTTTTGTCGAATTTGCCCAATTGGCTGTCGCGGAAAGAGCGAATGAGTGAAGCGGCCATACCCCACGTAATGCCATTTTTATTCTTCACAAATGCGTTCAATGCATCCATGGTCTTTTGAATATGCCGCATGGAATTTATTCTGGAAATATAATTTTCAATTAATTCATTAAGGCGATCTAAATTTTCAGCTTTAAAACTTGGGTTATTCCCATGAATGTAATCGAGCGCCTTCTTCCTATGCCCCCCAGCGTAGTATCCAAATATGTGGTGAATGACTTCGGAAATATTCGCCGACCTCCACTTGCCGGCGCCAAATGTACTTTCGTATTTTCCAGCGTATAGCAAATTGCTGATTTCACTGAGAAATTCAGGAATTACGTCGCATAAATTGCTCCTTTGAACTTCGAGAAATGCTACAAAGTTAGTCACCTCGTCTTCGCCTATGTTTCTAAAAAAATCTTCCTTTAAAAATGGATCATTTTGCCTCTTGGCTTGCTCTTGCGCCCCAAGATTCATTTCCTCTTCAAAGGATTTCATGTCCTCCTGAGCTTCGATACCTTCGCTGGAATCTATTCCTTCCGCTATGTCATAGTGCGGTGCTGGAGAGTTACTTTCGTCCGGCGAATCGAAAATATTCCCCTCTCCATCGCCGTCATTTATTTTTACTTTGAAAGTTTTTTTTGCCATTTCCACTACGTCCGCTTCAACGGTATTGCAACTGCTAAACTTTTCGTCCAACGCAGCGCCGTTGGATTGGGCGCAATCGGTAAGTTTTGCCTGTAATTTTTCGGATTCACGCAAAAAATAGTGCACTTCATCTTTTTGTGCATGCTTTTCTTCGGCAAAGTATTCCTTTACTTTTTCCCGTGAATTTAATTCCTTATCGCGCACTTTCTTCAGCACGACTAAGTGTGCATGTATCTGTTTACAAGTATCACCCGGAATGGAATCGCCGAGACATAGCTCAATGCTACCCCAGAGGAACTCCTCCTCATCAAGCGACATTCTTGCGGCCGTTGAGTAGACATCATAGCCGCTAAGATAGGATTGAATTAGTTCTAAAAAAAATTTGCCATTGTACTTTCCGTCTTGGCACGGTTTTCCATTCGATTGCCACTTTAGCATATCCTTTAGTAGCTCTTTCACATTCGGAGAATTAGAACCCCATTGCAACATTCGCCCAATGGCCATAAGTACAAAATTGGCGCACTGCGGTGATCTTTCACTTCCATCCGCAAACCATGCCATCATGTCGCGAAAAACCATGAGCTCATCATCGCTAATCGGTCCGTTCGCCGATAGAAAATTTAAATATTTCATTGCCTCTTCGTACTGTCCCTGTATTTGAAATGCTCTCGCAATGCGCAATGTCCCCAGTGGCGTATTTCCAGTCATTGGCTTTTCCAGAAAAATGAGCGGATCATACCCGTAGGACACTTCACCCACGCACACGCTCTTATAAAAAGGCCCTTGGGCCCGCACTGGTCCAGTGAATGAAAATACATAGTTGTGCGATAGTCCAATGCGTCGGTAGTATTCGCCTCCAGGAATAAGGAATTTATAACTTTTCATGGAGTTTGAATCTACATTTTCGAAGCATAGATAATTATTAAACGCAATAAATGGGTTATAGATATAGCCGGAATTTTCCATCGGCTTTCCGAAGGAATCCAATAGTGGCGTCGCTATGCCTTGGCATAATTTATAGCTCATATTACTATTCCATCTCCACGAGTAAGTTCCATCGCTTTCTTCGAATGCCACCAAAGCAACTTCATTGCCATTCGAATCCACTAGTCTCGGAAAAAAGATGCGCGTAATTTTCCCATTGCCATCGTAGAGAACGCCAATGCATCGTTCATTTTCAAAGTTAGATAGGGACGTTCCTTCGAAGTTGTTTAATACTTTCGATCTAAATGGCGAATCTCCATGAAAGGCAACAAAGCACCCATTGTCCTGCGTGCGATTACTCTTTAATGCCCAGGTTTTTTTTCCGGAAATTTCCACTTCAACTGTTTCAAATAAAAGCTTTTTCGAAATTCCATCTTCATAAATTCTAATCTCGCCTTTTTTTCCTATAAAAATATTGAATTTATCACATAAAAAATATTCCGGCATGTATGCTAATGGGCTCTCAGGAAGGTAGCAAACATCCCGTATGGCATCTCGACCAAGGTAAAGCCATTGATTCCCATCACTATCTAAGTCGCAAAAAATGGAAACTTCACCCTTTTTTATGCGATTTATTTCGATGGATCCATAACTCTCATCTTTACAAAAACACAAATTATCATTTCCAATAATGTCAAGTTGCCTATTGCGAAATAAATGCTTAATATCTCCGTTGTTGAGAAGGTCGGAATCGCATGTGCCGACCAATTTATTTTCCCTATAAATCGACAGAGTTAGGAGATCAACGACAGTATCACCACATTGGAAGATCGCCTTGCTATTTGATTCGTCATATTGCGTAAAATTCGAAATTACAAAACCGAAATGATCACACATTTTTCTAGCAATTCCTTCGGCAATAGCTGGATGTGCTGCCCAGTAATATTCAAGTGTCTCATGGGCATCGTTCGCTGCGTAGAGGCAACCCTTCGTTAGGCCATTGGGATCAAATCCCCTAAGCATGTAGCTATTCAAAACAAGTTCTTCAACATACTTGGCATCGACCGGGGTTTGCCAATTTTTCAAATTCAGTTCACCGGATTCTTCCACGGAATTTAATTCGAGCATATTGAGGATGCATTCATTTTTCATAATAGCAATATAGTACTTAATATTACTATCACCATTCACCAAATGCATTGTATTTTTTTCGAGCTCCTCAATTTTTTTCATTTGGTTCGCTAAAGTCCTTGAAAGCATCTTGTAAATGTTTTCATCATCTCTGTGCTGGGCAATGATATTGCGTAAAACTAGAGACTTATAGTGCATCACCATGGCCAAAGAGGAAACGCGAATTTGACTTACAGGTACGGCAGCATAGAATTTTTGAATGCCATCCATTTCCAATGCGTTGACTGCGTCAATTAGTTCATTGTAATTATTCTTTGCATTTTCCTCAATGGGCCTCGGCGAATTTAATTTATTGCCTAATTGAGTAAGAGAGTCGGAGCCTTTTTTGAGCTCGCTTTTTCGCGAAGTATGCTGTATCATTTGCTCGAAAAAGTGCATTAGGTAATAGTTCGATTTCTTTGTAGGCGCACCGCCAGCGTCGATTTTCTCTTCACTTTCATTTACGGTTCCAAATGCATTGCAAATGTCCAAATTTCGCCGAAGTCGATGGATCAAATTGACCGTTTTCGTATCCTCATTGAGGCAATCAATGCATATCAATGGAAGAATATCTTTGCAAAATTCAGAAGAATTGCGAATTTCGTTCTCACTATCGCAATTTAAAAGCATTGAAATTGCATCGGAACTTTCACTTAGCGAATCGGGAAAGCAAACGCCTGCCTCAGTTTTTAGCGTGCACTCCTGCATTAACATGTCGCTATAGCCCTTAACAGGAATGCCATCTGAAAGAATATCAAATAAGGAAAGCAATATCATAATTGCGCAATCTGCCCGATTGGCATCTCCATTGCTAATTTTTTCGGAAAAAACTTCATTTATTTTCTGCCTTGCTCTAGCAGATGCTTCCCTCGCGTTTGAGAAGCAATGCAGATCGCTTGCGCTAGCATATGTGCCGAATTTTTGTTGCATGGCGACTCTTCTAAATAACTCATCTTTATTCACTACTATTTTTCTCTCGTCAAAAACATCATCATATTTATCACTATCTCGAGCTACAAAGAGAGGAGCTCTGAATTGCGGGATGCTGCATGCGAAAAACAAAAGAAAATACATCTCGTTGAATTTCACTTTTGGATTTTTTAGCTTTCCTAATTCTTCATAGATTGTTTTACGTATTTCATTGCTGAAATCAGTGGAATTAATTAGTCTATCTATGACCTCCATCCTAGCGCAATCACAAAAGCTGTTGCGCATATGAAATTCTAATTGATTAGAGATGAAGCTAACAGTAGTTTTTTTATTTTTTCCCTCTTTTTTGCTTTCAATGTAAGCTACTATGCTTCTCATTATTTCCGCATCTTTCGGACTATGTATATAACACGATAGACTGTTATAATAGGCTAAATATTGGCTAAAATCAAACGCAAATTTCTCTAAGCAACTTCCTCTTTTTTCACTAAAAACATTAGTGTTCTTCGATATAATTCGAGTCATAATTATTGATGCTACGGCATGGGCATTAACAACCTTCGTTAAATCATATTCTCTAAAATTCATTTTTTCATCGCGAAGCTGCCAATCAATATTTTTCTTTTGTACTTCGCATTGAATATAATGGCCGTCTTTTTGATAATAGGTAGGTTTTTCTGCTTGGTAAAAAAAATCGTAGGCACTGCAATGCGTATCAATGACGGCAAGACAACGTCTCATTTGATCCATTAAATTTGCGCTATCACGAAGGCTTAGCGCTAGAAGATTATCGTGATTAAATGGTATATTTTGAATAATTTTCATCATTTTTCGCGCAACAAATTTAGCGCATTTTTCATTTTTCCTCACACATTCAAGCAGTGATTTCAATTCACTCGCTATATAGTCGCAATCGCAATTTTTTATTTTTTCAAAATTCGTTACATTTACTGCTCGAAACTCTGCTTTTTCGCAGCTCGGAATGGCAAAGCGTTGATGCAGCTTCGCCAAGCGCCCTGCAGAGCATTCATTAAATTGGCTATCATACTTACACTCTTTAAAATATGTGCACTCTTCGTCTTTCTTATTCAACTTCGCTTCGTATAAAATTTTTTTTGATTTATCGGATTCCACGTACTCAATTATTTCATTGTGCAAATTCATATAATTTGCATTCAATCTTTCTAAAAAGTTACCTGCAAGGTATGGCATCTTCACTTGATCGCCATATTTCTCTATTTTTTTCGAAATCGCTAATATTTTTGCTCCCAAGTGTTCCAGGGAAGATTTGAGTTGGCCAAAATCATCCCTATCACTTTTATTATTCGATTTAGCCACGTCAAAGTATGCAGTCAGTACGGCTAAACGCGATACTGCCTCATAGCATTTAAGCGTTATCGTATTGCTTCGCCTCTTGCTAATTTCTGAATTTTCATTTAAACTATTATCACTTACATGCGATTCATTTTTCCCATCAATTTCGTTGAAATAATCCAACAGTATCACCTCTTCCAACCCTTCGATACTTCTCATTACACAGTTTCCAGCCCGCTGCGCATCCTTATTGGAGACAACATGCCATGGCGCAGTCGGACCATGTGGCTGTTCTTTTTGGGAGAATTTCAAATCGTCTTCATATTTCTTCCATATCGCACGGTATTTTTTACTGGCATTGTCGCAGGTATTTTCGGCGCTGCGAACGATGTAAACATCTGTCAAAAACTCCTTAAGTTTATTCTTATTTAGACACAAATACCGTCCAAATGTAGTAAGCTTACGATAGTTAGAATCATGAATAGGATCTGGCATTCCGTCGCCGAAATTGACCTCTTGAACTTGCCATAAATCCTCTTCGATTTTTTTAAAATAAATAAATGTTTGATGCCCTTGGCAACTAGTGAAGCCATTTTTGAAATAAAATCCACAGGGAACCATGAACCGATCTTTTAGCTCAGCGTCACCGTAGGCTTCCTCTACTAAATACCTGTGGAAAATGTCCGTCATCTCTTTTTTTATTTTTTCTGAGTTTTTATCAAAAAAGTCTTTGAACTCATCACAAATTTCACCCCTGTCCCTTTGATAACCTACGAACCACCCCCCCGCCCGAAGAGAAGGACCAAGAGAGTCGTAATTTACCCCCCACCCGGTTTGTCCCTCACGCTCTTTGTACGCTGCGGCGACTTCGTCCGTATGTTTTTTGAGCATTGCGACGATTTCTTCCATGATTTTTCCCGAAACTCTTGTGATAATTTCTTCTATTGCTGCCTCTTTATATTCCATTTTCCCTGTTCTCGCATTTTGTTGATACGTTTTTGTAAAATATTTATATTCCCTTCCAGATTGAAGTGCTCCGAGAATGCTTCCTTGCTCAGATTGAAACGTTTCCTCTAAAAGCTGAATTTTTTTTTCTTTTTCAAAAAATTCCCGGGTATCTTCCAGAATGTCATAGGCGCCGCTAAATGCATCTGCATACTGCGCATCAAAGTACTCACAATCCTTAACATAATTCAGCATTCTCTTCCCGAATGCAATTCCGTTTGCTTCTATCTCTCCCTCCCAATTGCTTTTCAAGGTCATTTCAGGCGCGAGCATTTGCCATGTGATTCGTTTCGTATCGTTCAAATCTCTGCCAGCAATAAAAAACTTGGCCGCTGACTTTTTCTCAGCAGATAAATTTGCGCTGGAATTGGGATCCGAAGGCAGGCCTGCACTTGCGATGGTCGAACTCATTCTCTGTACTATATGACAATTCAACCATCACGTCAAGGAAAGTATTTACGTTTATAAAGAGTATTATATAAATTTTAAATCGCTCTCCATTCGCACATTATGCGATTTTTCATCCAATTTTTCTCAATTGTTGGTCGAGCTAGCCTATTTCCCGTGGTGCCTAGGAGGGGACTCGAACCCCTACGGCCTTACGGCCAGAGGATTTTAAGTCCTCTGCGTCTACCATTTCGCCACCCAGGCACGGGACGATGGAAACTGATTACCCGACTCAGCGCAAGTGTTTTTTGTAAAACCGATCGCTCAATTTTCACGGCCAATCGCAAAAATCATCCTCTAAAATCAAACGCTCCAGCTGCAAATTCAATGCAATTTCGCAGCAAATAATTCGCAATGATTTTTTTTCGAAGGAAAACTACTGACAGCAAAAAATAAATTTCCGCAGCCGCGATGGATCACTGGTCAAATGTCCGCGCCTTTGTTTCAACGATAAATGCCGATTCGCCAAGAACTTCATGCAAATATTCAACCATCGGTTTTGTGCCATAATTTGTAGGCAGTGGCACAAAGCAAGCGCTGCCCGTGCCGGTTAGGTAGGCCCGCGCCTTAAAATAATTAACCAAATCCCTAAAAATAACTCCCAATTCCAAATATTTTCCACCGATCAATGGCTGAAAGACATTGTGAAATGCGGGAACTCCATTTTCCAATTGCAGCAGCATTTGCTGAATATTTCTCGATGTAAATTCTCCCGAAGAAAAATAAACAGCACTACTCACATCCAAAATTTCATAGGCCTCCTCCGTCGCAATGGAAAAAATGGGCTTGAATATGAGAAATTTTATTGCCCTCAACCCCGCCAAGCGCTGGCTGGCCACGCTCAAAACCACATCGCCGCGACCCTTTACGATGCACGGCGAGGAGGAAAGAAACAGCGGCACATCGGATCCTACCCTGGCAGCCACGGCAAATAATTCATCCCGGGAAAGGGGAAATGCGAGCATTTCATTTAGTAATTTCAAAAAATAGGCAGCATTGCTACTCCCTCCTCCCAACCCACTGCCGATGGGAATATTTTTTTCCAAAGACACGGAAATGCGGTAGGGAAAATCATAGACATCGCGAAACATGCGCAACGCCTTCATAATGATATTTTTATAATTGGTCGGAATGTCGGGAATATCGCAAAACATCATGTCATCAGAGGCCTCATCTGAGAAGCGGATGGCCATGCGATCACAAAAATCCACCTGCACGGCCAAGGACGCAATGTCATGGAAAGAATCATCCCGCTTTCCCTGCACATATAAGCAAAGATTCAACTTTGCTGGACATTCAATGCGGCGAAAAAGTCCCATGTGAGCACATCCTACGGCAGTGATTCGAAGAGACAAACGGAAAGACATTCAATGCACTCTCCATTGCCAATCGGGCCAATGCCCTCGTTGGTGGTTGCCTTAATGGAAATCTGCGACAAATCCGTGCGCATGTGCAGCGCCAATTTTTTCCGCATTTCCAAAATTTTAGAATTCAACTTCGGTCTTTCCAAAATGATGACCACATCCACATTGTGAACGCGATAGCCAAGGGCCGCAGCGCGATCGACAACGACTGCAAGCATCTCCATGGAAGATCGACTGCGATTTTTCTCATCCGTATCGGGAAACATCTGACCGATATTCGGCTCCGCCAGTGCCCCAAGCATGGAATCAATGACGCTGTGAACGAGGCAATCGCCATCGGAGTGGGCCAGGCAGCCAACGGCGCTCTCCACCTCCACACCCCCCAGCAAAAGACACCTCCCCGCAACCAACCGATGCAGATCGCGGCCAATCCCAACGCGCATTCCCATTGAAATCTATTCCATCCTTTAAAAATACCCTTCGGTGCTTCCATCTCTTTTGGAAGAACTTAGTTCCGCTGAATAAACCAAATTACCCCACGCACATGCAGTGGAATCGTAAAAATAGGACATATCGCACATCATCGCCCTGTCCATACTCCACTGCCGGCAATGACTCATACCGTGCGACGCAGATCCGAACCCGGCTTAAACTTAACCGCATACTTTTCTTCGATGACTATCTTTTCCCTTGTCTTAGGATTGACGCCTTGCCGCTTGGCCCGCTTAACCACATCAAATGTGCCGAATCCAATGAGTTGAACCGACTGGCGCTTCGCAACGGAGTCTTTAATCGCCGTAATAATCGCACCAAGCACCCGGTCTACGGTCGTCCTTGACACATCATCGCCGACGATGGCATGTGCTTTGGTAACTAATTCAGATTTATTCATATTTATCCTTTTCACTGAATGAAGCAGGACATCGTCAAGATGGCCTCGGACAGCATCTTGCGTAGATTTGCACCTGCGTCAACTGTAAATCAAACAAAAAAAATTGCTTTTCCATAGCACTTTTTTTATTTAAATATAGTTACACATGTTTTTATGAAAGTGCTGCGGACGAGCATTTTAGCCCTCTCATCCCGCCAACACAGAGCTACCGAATCCGCACATTCGCCGCTGGAAATCGAAAATGCCCACCCGATTAAAAATTTTTTCATCCGATGGCGTCATTTCCGGCACACGGCGACATGGACAACATCCACCGTCCGTATTCTCATCCAAATGTCCCAAGAATTTTCAATTTCTAAGGGCACCCACATTCGTGAAAGTGACCACTATTCGCTAGCTGCTTCCGCATTCACGGCCATCGCCGGCTTAATTGGCTGAGACTTTCTCGGCTTACGACTTCTCCGGCGATAGCCCTTGTCATCCGCCTTCACCAGCTCAATGAGCGCCATCTCCGCCGCATCACCGCGCCGCGGAATCAGCTTATAAATGCGCGTATAACCGCCTGGCCGGGAAAGAAACTCGCTAACCTGGTCATCAAAAAGCTTCTTAACCGCCTCGTGGTCACGCATCCGTGCCACCGCAAGCCTGCGGTAGTGGAGGCGCTTTGCACTGTCGCCGGACCGCTGCGCTTTGCAGGAAAGTGTCACCAGTTTTTCCGCAAATGGCCGCAGGGCCTTGGCCTTCACAAGCGTCGTCTGAATCTTTCCGTGGCGAAATAGCGCAGCCGCCAAATTGGCCATTAGGGACTCGCGGTGCTCTTTTTTTACACCCAATTGAAATCTATGCTTTCCATGGCGCATGGCAATGTCCTCCTACTTTTTTAAATGCATTCATCGATCTTCATCCCCAGCGACAGCCCAAGCTCCTCCAGCCGATCGCGAATTTCATTGAGCGATTTTTTCCCGAAATTTCTGTATTTCAACATCTCACCCTCCGTCTTGGAGGCCAATTCACCGACGGTAAGTATATTGGCATTATTAAGGCAATTGGCGGCGCGGACGGAAAGTTCAATTTCGTTCACGCTCATACGGAGCAACTTCTGCAGACGATTATGCTCTGATCCATCCTTACGCTCATTCTGCTGAAACTCAAAAAGCTCGCCATTTAAACTGTCAAACACGGTGAGATGTAGTCGCAAAATTGCGACGGCCTCATTGAGCGCATCGGTTGGGTCAATGCGACCATCCGTCCAAATGCCGATGCACAATTTTTCAAAGTCCGTATTTTGGCCAACTCGGGTATTCTCAACGGAATATTTCACCAATTTTACCGGACTAAATGCAGAATCCAGCGCAATGCTGCCGTCCAAGGTATCCAATTTTTTATTCTCATCGGCCAATCGATAGCCGCGGCCACGATTGAGGCGCATTTCCGCCCAAAAATTATGCCGCCCATCCAAATGGCAAATGATGTGCTCCGGATTAAGAATGATAACTCCCTCGGGCACTTGGATATCCATCGCTAAGACCCGATCCTTCCCCGAAACATCCAGGACAAGGGTCAACCCCTCCCGGATATCTGTCTTGAAGAGAATCTTTTTTAGATTAATAATAACTTCCGTCACATCCTCCAGCACACCGGCAAGCGGCTGAAATTCATGCTGCACACCACGAATTCGCACGTGGGTCAACGCCACGCCCTCAATGGCGCCCAAAAGAATTCGCCGCAGCGCATTGCCTATGGTGTGACAAAAGCCCGATTCAAATGGCTCTGCCACAAACATAGTGTAGGTATCCGTAACCGTGTGCTCCACCTTTGCGAGCCGCGTTGGCAATTCAAAACTTCCCAATTTCCGTGTCATAGTAACTTCTCCACCTACCTAGCGACTATAAAATTCAACGATAATTTGCACATTAATGCCATGCGAAACCTCATCACGCGCGGGTACGCGGTGAATTTGGCAGGCCAATGCGCCCGCATCCACATGCATCCATGCAGGCACCGTCCGATAGCGCGTATCTTCCAAACTGCGCATGACCAGGTGGCGCGATGCATCGCTGCCGTAGACATCCACACAGTCACTTGCATGGCAAATGTAGCTGGCAATGTCCACCTTGTGCCCATTGACGCGGATGTGCCCGTGGTTAACCATCTGGCGGGCAGCCCTCCGAGTTTTCGCAAATCCAGCAAGGTACACAACGCTGTCCAGGCGCATTTCCAAAACCTGCAGAAATATCTCCCCGGTTACCCCTTTGCGCCGTTTTACCTTTTCAAAAATAAGGTGAAACTGCTTCTCCGTTAAGCCATACAAATGGCGCAATTTTTGCTTCTCATTTAACCCAAGCGAGTAGTCGCTGACTTTTCTGCGCAACTTTTGCCCGTGAATTCCCGGCAAATACGCACGGCGCTCATAGGCCTTATTCGCCGGGAAAATAGCCATGCCGAATCGGCGATTAATGCGAGTTTTTGGCCCTGTATATCGTGACATTTTTCTATTTCCTTTCCAATATTACTAGGCGCGCCTCGGCTTTTTCGGCCGGCAACCGTTGTGTGGAATCGGCGTCACATCCGCAATGCTATTCACCTGCAACCCAACGGATTGCAGCGCCCTAACCGCTGAATCACGGCCAAGCCCTGGCCCCTTAATCCTCACGTCAATCTCCTTCATGCCGTGAGACATAGCCGCACGGGCCGCGTCCTGCACCACCACCTGTGCCGCATAGGCAGTTGATTTGCGAGAACCTCGAAAATTATTCTTGCCGGCCGTTGACCAGGAAATAACCGCCCCACCCCTATCGGTGAAGGAAACTTTCGTATTATTAAACGTTGCGAGAATGTGGCAAACCCCGTGGGTCACATTTTTACACTTTTTCGCCCGCCGAATCTTCACGTCCCCGTCCAGTTCGCTGCGCAATAAATCTTCCGCAGTTAGCTGGGGTGGCCTCGTTTCCTTTTCCAAAGTGGCCGCTTCGCTCGTTTCTCCTGAGATCTGTTCGACAGCCGCGTCCTTTTCCTCCGTGGCCGAAGTCTTATTACCCTTTACCATAAATTTTTCCTATCTAATTCGCTATTACTCTTTTGCGCGACTTACACCGACGGTCTTTCTTGCACCCTTCCGCGTGCGTGCGTTGGTAGATGTGCGCTGGCCGCGAACGGGAAGTCCACGGTAGTGCCGCAGTCCACGGTAGCAGCGGATATTTTGCAATCGCTTAATATTAGAGATCACTTCTCGCCGAAGATCTCCCTCCACCTTGAATCCCTTTTCGACGCATATGGCCATGATCCGATTGATATCCTGCTCCGTCAGCGCATTGGAGCGCATGGCCGGATCAAAACCCGCCTCGGCGACAATGGCATCCGCCCTCGTCGGGCCAATGCCGTAGATGTAGCGCAATGCATAGGCAATTCGCTTATTATTAGGGATATCTGTACCAAATATTCTAGGCATAATTCAATCCAATCCTAATCCATTTTTCTTTCACGCATTATCGCGAGCCCTCAGCAGAAAAGACATTTTATTGGTTGTCAAGATTTCTGGTGATTTTTTTGTAATTAAAACCGTGTGCTCAAAATGGGCAGCACACTCCCCATCCGCCGTCGAAATGGTCCACCCGTCATCTGCGACGCGAATGTCCTCAGCTCCAAGCATAAACATGGGTTCGATGGCAATGGTCATGCCGGGCACCAACCGCTCACCCTCGCCCCGCTCACCCCAGTTGGGAATGGATGGCGCTTCGTGCATGTCGCGACCAATGCCATGGCCAACCAATTCGCGCACAATTCCAAGCTTTCCTTTTCTCGCGCATTTTTCTATGGCGTAGGAAATATCCCCAACCCGATTTCCCGCAATGGCCTTCTCAATGCCCGCATGGAGCGCCCGCTCCGTTATTCGCAGTAGCTTTTTCTTTCCAGCGGAAATTTCCCCAATGGCAACTGTCCGGGTTGAATCCGCCATAAATCCGTCGCGGCAAACGACTAAATCCAGACTCACTAAATCACCCTCCCCGATGAATCGATCCTTCCGCGGAATCCCATGAACAATTTCTTCATTGATGGATACGCAAATGTGCGCAGGGAACGGGCACGACGTCCCCGGATAATCATAGCAGGGCCCCGTCGCCCCATGCCTGTCCAATTCAGCGACGGTCAATTGCTCCAATGCCAAAGTGCTGACTCCAACCTTCACTGCAGCACACACGACGTCTAAAATATCAGCTGCGATGCACCCCGCCCGGCGCATCTTTTCAATGTCACTGTCTTTTTTTATGGAAATCATGGCCTTCATTCATCTCCGCTAGCTAATGGCGCAAAAAGCACGCCACCAACCCCAATGCAACCAGGACGACGGGGAAAAGCAAAAATAAAAGCAGTATCCGCAATTCGGACTTTTCAAGGCTTCCCGAAATTTTTTGCGATTTCTTGCGGCCACCGGGATATTTCAGCAAACCGTCATAGTTTCGCTGAAGCAAATAGGTCTCCACCTGCTTCATCATCTCCAGCAAAACCCCAACGGTAATGAGGGTGCCCGTCCCGCCAAAGAGAAGCGCAACGCCATAGGGTATGTGGATTGAAAAGTAGAGAAAATCGGGAAATACGGCGATTGCCGTGAGAAAGATGGCCCCGGCAAATGTAAGCCGCGTCATTGTGAAATCCAAAAACTGTGCTGTAGCATTCCCGGGCCGAACTCCCAAAATATAACTTCCGCTCTTCCTTAAATCTTCAGCAACCTGCTGCGGGTGAAACATCATGGCCACCCATAGGTAGCTGAATGCAAAAATAAGCATCGCATAGAGAAAGTAATAGACCAATGCGCCCTGGGAGAGATGAAAGGCAATGGATTGGAAAAATTGCACACCCGTCGCCCCGCCCAAGTAGGCAAAAATTTGCTGCGGAAAAAGAAGAAGTGCATTCCCAAATATGATGGGCATCACCCCGGAATAATTAATTTTTAGCGGCAAAAACGTATTCGCCCCGCGGTAAACCCGGCGATTGGTCATGCCGCGATTTGCATGTTGGACGGGAATTTTTCTCTGCCCTTGAGTCATAGCCACCATGGACACGATGACCAGCAGCAGCAAAGCAACCATCCCAACCACCATGGCCGCAGTGATGGTCAAATTGCCATGGCGAGCAACGCCCGATGCAAAAAATTGGACAAACTGTGTCACACTGCGCGGGAATGAGGACAAAATTCCCACAACAATGAGCAGCGACACGCCACCGCCGATGCCCTTTTGCGAAATTTGATCGCCGATCCACACAAGAATCATCGTCCCCGCTGTCAAATAAAAAATAGACGTGGAAAAAAACAAAGAATGCTGCGCAATGACAATATCCCCGTAGCGAGCGGGATCAAAGTTAGCAAAGAGCTTTCCCGGATAGTTGGCCAGCGCCGCGGTCAGCAACAATGCTTGAACTGCGCAAATCGCAACGGTCAAATATCGGGTATACATGGCCACCTTCTGCCGCCCAACGTCCCCTTCCGTCTGCATTCGCGCCAGCGACGGCATGACCACCCCGAGCAGCTGCATGATGATGGATGCACTGATGTAGGGCATTATCCCCAGGCCAAATACCGCCCCCTTTAGGAGCGCGCCACCGGTGAACATGTTATACAAACCAATGAGCCCACCGCCCTTCGCCGAGGAAATTTGATCGGCAAAAAAAAGCCGCAGCGGCACCGGATTAATCCCGGGAAGAGGAATGTGCGCTCCAATCCTCGCAATGAAAATAAACATCAGCGTAAAAAATAAACGCTGCCGTAAATCCGTGATTTTTAGAATCTTTCCAATGGCCCCAAACATAAATCCCGCTCACTGTCCCATAAAAAAATTCACTCTCCCGCCGTCTCCTTCGCCGCAGCCGGCGGAAATAATTAGGATACAACTCCTTCTTTCGGAGCAACTTCGCCCGAAGAAATCACCGACGCAACGCCCCCTACACCCACTATGGAATCGGCGGCACCCTTCGAAAATTGATGGGCATGGACGGTAATTGCCCGCGGAAGGACTTCCTTCCCAATGACCTTTATTTTTTTCGCATCCGCCCCAATGACGCTAAACTGCCGAAGTGTGTCCAAATTAATCTCCATCACGCCTTTATGCATGAGGGAAGCAATTTGGCGCAGAGTTACCTCCGCACAGTCGGCGCGGAAGCGAAAATTTGAAAATCCGCGAATTGGCAACTTACGATACCATGGAATCCCCGAAGTAACCGGCGACACGCGGTAGCCAGAGCGGGCCTTTGCTCCCTTATTTCCCTTGCCCGACGTCTTCCCCAACCCGGAGCTTTCCCCGCGGCCAACGCGCTTCCGATTCCTATTTAATGACTTTGGCAATGCATGCAGTTTCATCTCAGACAACTCCTCTCCGTATGAAATTTTTCCCGCGGCCTTTGAAGACCTCCTCAACGGAACGCAGACGCCCCAGTGCATTTATCGTCGCGCGCACCGTCGCCAGCGCATTGTTGGAACGCATGGACTTTGACAGCACATTCTTCACGCCGACAAGCTCGAGCACCGCACGGATACCCCCTCCCGCAATGAGTCCGGTACCCGGGGCCGCCGGCTTGAGCAGCACGCAGCCTCCGTCGGCATTGCCAATGATTTCATGGGGAATCGTCGCATCCTCCAAAGCAAAGCGTCGCATGTTGCTCTTTGCATACTCCGTCGCCTTGCGAACTGCCTCGGGAACCTCATGGGCGCGGCCATAGCCGACACCCACGCTGCCATTTTTGTCGCCAACAACCACCAGCGCCGAAAAACTAAAGCGTCGCCCGCCGCTGACCACCTTGGAGCAGCGGCCGATGTGCACCACTTTCTCCGCCAAATTGTTCGCGATCGAATCCGCATTTACATTGGCTGGCTGCTGCTGTCCTCTATTTTGAAATGATTTCTTTGCCTTTGAATTCATGGATTTAAAACTCCAAACCTGATTTTCGCGCCGCGTCAGCAAATGCTTTCACGCACCCGTGGTAGCGCTTCGCGCCGCGGTCAAAAACTACGGAAGCGATGCCCACTCCACTTGCCATTCGCGCAAACGCGTCGCCGAGTGTTGATGCGCCGGCAACATTGGACCGCACCTGGGAATTTTTCATCTTCTCCGACAGAGAAGAAAGCGCCACCAATGTTCGTCCCGCCCCATCGTCGACGCACTGCGCATAGATGTGCTGATTGGAAAAATGTACGCTTAGTCGTGGCCTGCTTGCCGTTCCAAATACGCGCTTTCTCACGCGCCAGTGGCGCCGCCGTGCCTGCTCTTTTTTTTGTATAAGTTTCATTAAATTACCCTTTCCGCGATGCGAATCGTTCTTCCATTTATCCGGGCGCCTACGCCGTCTTCTTCCCCGCCTTGCGCCTGACAAATTGCCCTACGATGCGCACGCCCTTGCCCTTGTAAGGTTCGGCTGGATAGAACGCTCGAATGTCTGCTGCCACCTGTCCGACAAGCTGCTTATCAATCCCTTCCACACAAACCTTCACATTTTCCGCCACGGTAATTTTGATGCTGTCGGGAATGAGGTAGTTAATGGGATGGCTCTTGCCGAGGGCCAGATCCAGCGTAGCTCCCTTCAGGGTCGCCTTGAATCCCACACCCGATATCTCTAAATTTTTCACATAGCCCTGAGAAACTCCGCGCATCATGCCCTGTATAAGGGATTTAACCGTCCCAACCAGTGCCACTGCCAATCGGCTTTCTTCGCGGGCACTGAGTCGAATTGCATCCTCTGCATCCCTGCAAATGCCAACGCAGGACGGAAACTCTCTGGCCAATTGACCCCTAGCCCCCTTCACGGTCACCCTCTGGCCCTCAATATCCACACAAACGCCATCGGGGATGGAAATCGGTGTTTTTTCTGCTCTTGCCATCGTTTTCTCTCCTATTCTACCAAATTTTGCAAATCAGCTCGCCGCCAATGTTTTTTCTGCGCGCCTCGGAATCCCGCATGATTCCCTTCGACGTCGAAAGCACACCCACGCCGAGACCGTTTAGCACGCGCGGAATTTCTGTGGACCCATAGTAAAGCCTCCTCCCCGGCGTACTACAGCGTTCAATGCACTTGATGGGGGACCGTCCCTCTTCGTCATAGCGCAACACGACCGTCAAATGTCGAAAACCCTTACACGGACACACTCCAACGGAAAAATCTTCGATGAATCCCGTATTCTTCAGAATTCGCAAAATTCCCTCGCGCATCTTAGAGAATGAAGCCGCACAGGACTCCTTTTGCGCACGCACCGCATTGCGTATGATTGTCAAAAAATCACCAATTGTATCCATTTTTCTCTCCTCTACTTACCATGAAGCCTTAATCACGCCGGGAAGACAGCCGCCCGCAACCAGCTCTCGAAGAACCAGCCGAGAAATGCCAAATCGGCTATGAACACCCCTGGATCTGCCGGTAATGACGCAGCGATTGCGCACCCGTGTCCTATTGGAATTTTTCGGAAGTTCAGCCAATGCGCGCTGTGCCCTAAAAAATTCTTCGTCGGTTGCCTGCGGGGAAGAAATAATTCGCTTCAGCTCCCCCCGCTTTTTTGCATATTTTTCGACCATCCGAATGCGCTTCAAATTGCGCGCCACCAAAGATTTTTTTGCCATGATTTACTTACTCCTTTTGCCCTATCAATTCCACAACATCTTCTTTCGCTGCAGCTAATTTCGCCGCCTGTGTCCGCTTCTGAAATGGCATTCCCAGCATTCCCAGCAGTTCCTTGCAATCCTGATCGCTCGATGTGCTGGTAACGAACGATATATCCATGCCGATGCTCCTTTTTTCGCGATCCATGCTGGACTCGGGAAAAATGCTATGATCCTCAATGCCAAGCGTATAGTTTCCAGATCCATCAAACTTCGCCGACAATCCGCGAAAGTCACGAATCATCGGTAAAGCAATGTCCACGAGGCGACGCAAAAACTCATACATCGCCGTCCCCCTTAGCGTTACCTTTGCCCCGTTTGGCACACCTGCCCGCAGCTTAAAGTTAGAAATGCTCTTTTTTGACCTTACGATAACCGGCCTCTGGCCCGCAATCAATCCGATCTCCCTGATCACTTCCTCGATCCACGACTTATCACTCTCAGCGCGAATTGCGGAATTAATCACAATTTTCTCGAGCTTTGGAACGCAATGCACATTCTTCTGCTTCATCTTCGCCAGAAATTTCCCAACGACAACCTCTTGATAGTGTTGTCTCAATGCCGGTTTCTTCATTCTAATCTTCCCTCTTATTTAAGGATATGCCAACGGTACCACACACGTCATGTCCCCGTTTTTGCCATTTATTTTCACCTGTCAATGAAAATTATTCCGCCTTTTTTTCTTCCTCTACCTTTCGCACATTCGACAAGTGGATGGGCATCTCGATGTACACCGTCAGGCCATCCGGATGCTGCTGCGACTTCCGAAGTCCCTTTTTGTGTTTATTGACACCCATCACCACCAAACGCGGAACGGAACCACTGGAAATGCTCAAAACCTCTCCTTTTTTCCCGCGATCATCCCCGGCAATCACTTCCACCTGATCTCCCCTCTTAATCTTCCATTTCATCACAGAACCTCCGGTGCAAGTGAAATAATTTTCGTAAATTTTTTCTGCCGCAACTCCCTGGCGATGGGCCCAAAGACGCGGGTTCCCTTTGGATTCCCCTTCTCGTCGATGATCACACAGGCATTGGAATCGAAGCGGAGATAGCTACCGTCGGACCTGCGAATGGGAAATGCGGAACGCACAATCACCGCCTTTGCCACGGAGCCCTTTTTTACGGACGCATCGGGCGTACTTTCCTTAATCGCCACCACGATTATATCTCCAACCGACGCCGTCCGTTTATTTTGCCCCAATCGTCGAATCATCATCGCCGCCTTCGCTCCCGTATTATCTGCGACGTCTAAAATACTTTGCTGCTGTAACATATAACTAATCCCTTTCCAATTAAATGCCTCCGACCGTTTCCTTCTGCAGGATGGAAACCACGCGCCACCGCTTCAATTTGCTCATCGGGCGCACCTCCTCAATCTTCACGTAGTCACCCACTTGGCATTCATTTTTTTCATCGTGAGCATAGACCACGGTCTTACGGCGCACCTCCTTCACGTATTTTGCGTGGGGACTCTTGAAGGAATAGGCAACCTTAATGCTTTTGTCTCCGAAGCGCCCCAGCACCTCGCCGGTAAATGCCTTCCTTGATCTTCTACTTTTTTCTACTGCATTCATGTTTTTTTCCCCATTTTGAGATCATTTATCCGCGTCAGCAGCCGGGCAATTCCACGGCGAAACTCTCTGAACTGGTGAACCTTATCGATCTGGCTCACCTTTTTCATTAAATTCAATCGCAGCAATTGCTGCCGCATCGACGCCAGCTCCTTGCCTAATTGCTCCTCAGTTAGTAATTTCATTTCCGAAAATTTCATCGCACTATTCCTCCATCTCTAAATTGCCTCGCGGCTAACGAATCGGCAGCCAAAGGGCACTTTCGCATCCGCCAATCGCATGGCTTCGCGGGCAATGGTCGGCGAGATGCCGGAAACCTCAAAGAGAATATTTCCCGGCCTCACCACAACTGCCCAAAACTCAACGGCGCCCTTTCCCTTTCCCATGCGGGTTTCGGCGGGCTTCTTGGTTACCGGCTTCTGCGGAAAAACACGCATCCACATCTTGCCCTTGCGCTTCATGTGGCGATTGATGGCGATACGCGCGGCCTCCAACTGCGATGCGGTCATTAGTCCCCGCTCCAGCGCCTGAATTCCAAAGTCGCCAAATGCCAACTCTGCCCCCCCGGTCGCCCGATGGCGGTTGCGACCCTTATGAACCTTTCGGTACTTCGTCTTTGCTGGTAATAAATTTGCCATGGCACCTTTTCTCCTCTACTGACTGCGCTCTTCGGTTGGCTTGCAAATCCAACACTTTACGCCGATTTTTCCGTAGGCCGTATCCGCCTCAACTAGGGCATAGTCGATGTCAGCCCGAAGCGTATGCAGCGGCACGCATCCCACGCGCTGCGTCTCCGTCCTCGCAATCTCAGCCCCGCCCAGACGTCCGGAACACTGAATTTTCACACCGCGCGCTCCGGCACCCATTATGACTGCTAGTACCTTTTTCGTTGCCCGCCGAAATGAAATTCTTCTCTCCAGCTGCTGTGCGATATTCTCAGCGACCAATTTCGCGACCAACTCCGGCCGCTTAACTTCCTGAATATCAATGATGACATCCTGTTTTGTAATTTTTTGCAATTTATCATTCAGCGCCCCCAGCTCATGCCCCTTGCGGCCAACGATGACACCGGGCCGTGAGGAATAAATTTTCACGCGGATCTTTCCTCCGGCCCTCTCGATGAACACCTTAGAAATGGAAGCAAACTTCAGCGTACTGTGCAAAAATTGGCGAATTTCGTAGTCCTCCTTCAGCCAAAGCGGATAATTTTTCCTGTTGCCGTACCAGCGGGAAACCCAGTCCCTCCGTACGGATAAACGAAAACTAATTGGATTAACTTTTTGTCCCATAGTGACCTATTCCTCTCGAAGTACAACTTTTATATGGCTCGTGCGCTTGCGAATTGGGTGCGCCGAACCCCTCGCCGCCGGAATGTGGCGCCTAAAAGCAACGCCCTCCTCAACGAGCACGTTGGCAATGCGAAGCCGCTCAACGGGCTGTCCGGCATTATTTTCCGCATTGGCGATCGCGCTGCTCAGCACCTTTCGAATGATCTGTGCCGATTTGCGCGGAATAAATCGCAGAAGGTCACACCCTTCCGCTGCGGATTTTCCCTTTAAAACCCTCGCGACCTGCCGCACCTTTGGCGGAGAAATTCTCGCGTGACGAAGGATGGCCATGTGGCAATTATTCATGATTACGATTCCTATTTCTGCGTATGTGGATTATGGCTCTTAAACGTACGAGTCGGAGAAAATTCTCCGAGATGGTGTCCGACCATGTTTTCCGTAATGTGCACCGGGATAAAGGCTTTACCATTATGAACCTCAAAATTTAGTCCAACAAAACTCGGCGTAATCACCGAGCGGCGCGACCATGTTTTAATCGGCTTCCTCGACGATGTCCTGGACGCCTCATCCACCTTATCCATTAAACTGGGGTCAATAAAAAACCCCTTCTTCGTTGAACGACTCATATTTAGCTGTCCTTTTCCTAGAATTTACGCCCATTGCGGCGAATTAAGATTTGAAAATTACTGCGCTTTGAGCGGCTCCGCGTCGGAAATCCCTTCGCCAGCTGTCCCCACTTGGACACGGGGTGCCCTCCGCCGGACGTCTTTCCTTCGCCTCCCCCCATCGGATGGTCGACCGGGTTCATCGCAACGCCGCGGACACGCGGGCGCTTTCCTAGCCAGCGATTGCGACCCGCCTTTCCGAGTGATTGCTGGTTATGCTCCCCATTGCCAATGACTCCCAGTGTCGCTCGGCAGCGCGCATCCACGTAGCGAATTTCCCCGCTGCCCAATTTGACGGTTGCCTTGCCGGATTCCACGGCCAACAGCTGCGCCGACGCCCCCGCACTCCGAGCCAATTGCGCTCCCCTGCCTGGTAATAGCTCGATGCAGTGGATGGGAAACGCCTGAGGAATGAGCGAGAGCGGCAGCGCCGTGCCCACAGAAAAATCCGCCGGTGCCTCCCTGAGGCTGCAGACGGTATCGCCAACCCTTAGGCCTTGCGGCGCAGGTATGTAGCGCTTTTCTCCGTCCGCATAAGCAAGGAGCGCAATCTGAGCGGACCGATTTGGGTCATACTCCATGCCCTGCACCTTTGCGGGAATGTCAAATTTATCCCGCTTAAAATCGATGACGCGGATTAATTTTTTGTGCCCGCCGCCCCGCCGGCGCATGGTAATGCGTCCGTAGCAATTTCTCCCGCTGCTCCCGCAGTTTTTACTGACAGTAAGCTGCCGTTCGGGGCGCTTTTTAGTCACAAGCTGCCGGTTAATCGACTTAAATCGTTGTCCCGGAGTTAATGGTCTCGAATGAATGATTGGCATATGTAAATTTCTCCCACTCTATCATCATAGAATTTCAATTTTTTCGTCTGCGCGCAAGTGCACGACAGCCTTTTTAAACGAGGGCTTGCGTATGGGAACGGCAGGTTTCAGCTTCGACAGGCGCACCTTCTTTCGCTTGCCATTTACGTTAAGCACATTAACCCGCAGCGGCTTAAATCCAAACTCCAGACGGATGGCGCGGGCCACATCGCCGGACGTCGCACTTCTATCCACCCTAAACGTGTACTGGTTGCGATCCCCAATGAGCTTATTTGCTTTCTCAGTAAACACAAACCCCTTCAATACTCTCCCTGGCAAATTCATCATCATACTCCTTTCACTGGGAACGCTGTCCTATTCTTTCCAGCAACACCGCCGATGCAGACAACGTCATCAATATGCTCTTGCAATAAAACGATTGCCATGCATTCAGCGAGCGCGCATCCATCATGCAAACGTTTGGCAAATTTCGCAGTGAAAGGATCGCATTCTCCTCGAACCCTACGTCAATCAATAGGGCAGATTGCGAAGAATCAATGCAAATTTTTCGTAAAAAATCAGAAAAAAATTTCGTCCTTGGCTTTTCCGCGTGAAATCCTTCCACTAGAATGATTTCTCCATTTTTGGCGCGGTCGAAAATATTTCGCGCAAGGGCGATGCGCTTCTCTTTTTTATTAATTTTCACGGAATAGTCCCTGCTCCTTGGTCCAAAAACCACGCCGCCGCCGCTCCAAATGGGACTGCGCTTTTCGCCGTGGCGAGCCATTCCCGTCCCCTTTTGCCGATAGGGTTTCTTCCCCGAACCGGAAACCTCGCCGCGATTTTTACAGTGTGCATCTCCCTGGCGAAAATTATTCTGATAGGCAAGTGCAACATTGCGCAGCGCCGCCAATCCTCTGTCGCCGTCAAACTCCGGAATGGGCAGATCTTTTTCTTCGAGGAAATCCCCTTCAATACTAAAATATTTTAGCTTCATTTATTTACCCTTTCTTGCCGTGCGAATTGACACCCAATTTCCATTTGGCCCAACGACGCTTCCTTTGACAAACAGCACGCCCTCATCGGCGCAAATTTTCACGATTTCCAAATTTTGAATGGTGCGGGTGACCGCCCCCATGTGTCCGGGCATTTTTCGGCCCTTGTAGACACGTCCCGGCTCTTCGCGCATACCGTAGGAACCTCCCCTGCGGTGAAACATGGAGCCGTGGCCGCCCGGACCACCGGAAAATCCATGGCGCTTGACCACTCCCTGAAATCCCCTACCCTTGGTGATTCCTTGAATGTCCACCTGCTCGCCCTCCTTAAGCATCACGACATTTAAAATCTCCCCCGGCGCATAGGCAGCCGCATCCGCCACACGAAATTCCCGCAGATAGCGGTGGGGAACCTGCCCATATTTTTCAAAATTTCCCCTCCATGCCTTGCCGCTGCGCCAGGAATTTTGCAGTGGATCCGCGCCAATTTGAACGGCCCCATAGCCGTCCCTTTCCGCCGATTTTACACGAATAATTGGGCATGGGCCAACCTCCAAAGCCGTAACCGCGACGAACGCCCCCTTAGAATCGGAAAGTTGGGTCATGCCGAGTTTTTTTCCCAGCAAAACAACTATTTTTTCATTTTTATTTTTCATGGCTAAGCGGCAGATCTCCCTTCCTGCATTAGAATTCCTATTTTTTTATCTCACTGCGCTATAGAAATCTCAACCCCCGAAGGCAAATTGATTTTTTTCAGCGCATCCATTGTGTCCGCGTTTGGATCGATGATGTCAATCATTCTTTTATGCGTTTTTAGCTCAAACTGCTCCGCCGACTTTTTGTCCTTATGCGGTGACCGATTGACGGAAAACCGCTCGATGCGTGTCGGCATGGGCACCGGACCAACGGCGTGTGTGCCGGCACGCTTTGCCGTATCCACGATATCCGCCGCCGCCCGATCAACCAATCGATTGTCAAAACTTTCCAAGCGAATGCGAATTTTTTGCTTTTCCTTGCTCTTGTTCATTTGTCTCTAACTCCTCGATATGCGTTTACTATTACTTTCAGTGATTTTTGCCAATATGGCGGCGGGAACCTGCTCGAAGTGAGACGGTTCCATGGAATAGGAAGCCCTTCCCTTGGACAGGGACCTCACGTCCGTCGCATAGCCGAACATGGAATCCAGCGGAACAAATGAGCGAATCTCATATTGCCCGTGTTTTTCGCCCATACTTTGTATCTGTCCTCGCCGGCGACTCAAATCGCCCATGATGTCACCTTGATACTCTTCCGGCGTAATAACTTCAACCTGCATAATTGGTTCCAAAAGGATGGGCGCCGCCTTCCGCATTGCCTCCTTAAAGCCGAATATTCCCGCCATTTTGAATGCCAATTCCGAGGAATCGACCTCGTGAAAACTTCCATCCACAATGCGCGCGGTGAAATCCACTACCGGATAGCCGGCAACGGTTCCGCCCTGCGCCCCCTCGCGAATTCCATCCTCCACCGGCTTGATGTACTCCTTTGGAATTACTCCGCCGACGATTTCGCTGACGACGGTGACGCCACTTCCCTTTTCGCCCGGTTCAACGGTGATCACCGCGTGGCCATACTGCCCGCGGCCCCCCGACTGGCGAATGAATTTTCCTTCTCCTTCCGCCTTTTGAGTCACCGTCTCCCGATAGGCGATGCAGGGTTTTCCTGCCGCCGCATCCACTTTGAACTCGCGGAAGAGCCGATCGCGAATAATTTCCAAATGCAATTCCCCCATCCCCGCAATAAGTGTCTGCTGCGTATCGGGATCCGATGTAATGCGAAAGGTGGGATCTTCTTCGGCAAGTCGCTGCAGTGCAAGGGATAATTTTTCCTGGTCTGCCTTGGAATTTGGCTCGATGGACATGTGAATGACCGGCTCCGGAAACGTTGGCGGCTCTAGTCGAATCGGCCGAGACCGATCGCATAGCGTATCGCCGGTAACCACATTTTTCACGCCAACAATGGCGCAAATATCTCCAGAGTAGGCCATTTCAATTTCCTCTCTGGCATCGGCCTTCATGATTACCAACCTGCTGATGCGCTCCATTTTCCCCGTACGCGGATTATAGACGGAATTTCCCTTCTCCAACTTTCCGGCATAGATGCGGCAAAACACCAGCTTTCCCACGTAGGGGTCGTACATGATCTTGAAGGCGAGCATGGCCAACTTTTCGTGGTCACTCACTTCCAGCTCAACGCCTTTGCCGTCATCGTCAAATGCCGACACGGAAGGCAAATCAATGGGACTCGGCAGGTAGTCGACGATGGCATCCACAACCATTTGCACACCCTTGTTTTTAAATGCACTCCCCGGGATGACGCCGACAAATTTCAGGGCTATGGTGGCGCCACGGATGGCAGTGCGTAATTCGTCCTCCCGAATCTCTTCGCCCTCAATGTACTTCGCAGCAAGCACTTCGTCGAAATCCACCAGCGCCTCCACCAGCGCTTCGCGGTATTTTTTCGCCGCATCCGCATATTCGCCGGGAATATCCACGTCATCGAATCGCATGCCGCAGCTGTCCGATTCATCGTAGACGTAGGCTCGCATACGCACGAGATCAATCAGCCCACGGAACTGATCCTCGCTGCCGATGTTCAGGAAAAGTGCGTGCGCATTGCTGCCGAGCTTGCTGCGAATGTCGTCGATGACCGCGAAGAAATTCGCCCCAACGCGGTCCATTTTATTGACGAATGCGACGCGCGGAACCCGGTATTTATTCATCTGACGCCATACGGTTTCCGACTGCGGCTGCACCCCAGCAACGGCGCAAAAAACCGCAATTGTCCCATCGAGCACGCGCAACGAACGCTCCACCTCAGCCGTAAAATCTACGTGCCCAGGCGTATCAATAATATTTACCCGGTGCTGAATTTGCTTAAATAGTCCATGCTGCGTCGTCCAATGGCAAGAAATGGCCGCAGAAGTAATGGTAATTCCCCGCTCCCGCTCCTGCTCCATCCAGTCGGTAACAGCGGTCCCATCGTGAACTTCCCCCATTCGATGGACAACGCCCGTGTAAAAAAGTATGCGCTCCGTAGTGGTCGTCTTCCCTGCATCGATATGTGCGGCGATTCCAATATTGCGCGTGTGCTCCAATATGGTCTGCCGTTTCGGGTCATTTTTCTGTGAGCCATTTTGCGACATTTTTCCAGTCCCCTACCAATTCAAATGGGCAAATGCACGATTTGCCTGCGCCATTTTGTGCATATCTTCCCGCTTTTTTACCGCATTTCCTGTGTTGTTGTAGGCATCGACCACCTCCTCTGCGAGTGCAGTACTCATATTCATTCCCTTGCGGCCCTTCGCAAAGGAAATGAGCCAGCGAAATGCCAGGGTCTGCTGCCGATCATAGGAAACCTCAACGGGCACCTGGTAGGTCGCTCCGCCGACGCGGCGACTTTTCACCTCAAGTTTCGGCTGGGTATTTTCCAGTGCGACCAAAATCAACTCCACCGGATCTCCTTTGCCCAATTTTTCACTTATGCGCTCGATTGCGCCATAAACAATGGACCTCGCAACCGATTTTTTCCCACAACGCGTCACCATATTGATGAGGCGACCAACCAAACGACTCTGGAACCGCGGATCCAACTCCACGGTACGCTTCTCTGCTCTTCTACGACGTGACATAATTTCCTCACCTTACTTTTTTGCTCGTTTTACGCCATACTTCGAACGGCTACGGCGACGCTTCTCGACGCCGGCACAATCCAATGCGCCCCGCACGATATGGTAGCGCACGCCGGGTAAATCCTTTACACGTCCCCCGCGTATGAGGACGATGCTATGCTCCTGCAGGCTGTGACCCTCGTCGGGAATGTAGGCGATAATTTCATTGCCATTGGTCAGGCGCACCTTCGCCACCTTACGGATGGCCGAATTTGGTTTTTTAGGGGTACGCGTCGTCACCTGCACGCAAACCCCCCGCCGAAATGGATTGCTCGCCAATGCCGGCGACTTCGACTTTCCAATGTGTGCCTTCCTCGGATTCCTAATTAACTGATTTATTGTTGGCATAGACCACTATCTCCTTATTATTCCTGCCCGAAACAACATGCCGTGCCCGGAAATATTATTTCTAAATAGGGACTTTTTTTCTTTGCAATACTTTTTTTAAATTTTATCAATTTCAACCGTTTTATCCGCCGCGATGATGAGATTATTTCCTCCGTGCACATCGACATCTGCATCGCTTGCCACACTATCCGCAACCATCACCACGGACTTTAACTTACTATATTTTGGATAGCCAGTTCCCGCGGGAATGAGATGGCCCATGATGACATTTTCCTTAAATCCTGACAATTTATCCATCTGTCCCATGGTGGCCGCATCGGTCAACACTCGCGTTGTTTCCTGGAACGATGCCGCAGAAATAAAGCTATTTGTCTCCAATGATGCCTTCGTAATGCCTAGGAGGACGGGCTCCGCTTCCGCCGGCTGCCCCCCTGCGTCAAGAATTTTCTGATTTGCGTCGATCAGATCAAAGCGATCCACCTGGTCTCCCCAGAGATACTCTGAGTCGCCCGGATCTGTAATGTGCGCCCGGCGCAGCATGCGGGCGAGGATAATTTCGATGTGCTTATCGTTGATGGTAACACCCTGGGTGCGATAAACTTTTTGTATTTCACACAGGAGATACTCAAAGACCGCGTTGATTCCCATGATGTCTAAAATCTCATGGGGATCGATCATGCCGTCAAATAGCAGCTGACCCTTGCTCACGAAATCTCCCTCCTGCACTGTAACCTGCTTCGAAGATGGGACAAAGTGCTCCTCCTTTTTCCCCGTTTCTTCGTCGGTCACAATGACGCGCCGCTTATTGCGTAGCATGCCGCCGAATGATACAATTCCACTCAAACGAACCATTTCGGCAGCATCCTTCGGCCGCCGCGCCTCGAAGAGTTCTGCAATGCGCGGCAATCCTCCGGTAATATCTTGGGTCTTGGACGCAGAACGGGATAGCTTTGCAAGCAGCGCACCCGCATCCACCATATCGCCCTCATCGACGGCAAGCTGCGCATTCGTGGGAATGTGATAGATAAACACCGCCTGGCCACCACCACTTTCTTCCCCTCCTTCGCCATCGGCCTGAGTACAAATTTCGATGGACGGATTCAAATCATCCCTATGCTCAATCACCTTTGTCGTCCCCGCAAATCCGCCCGTCTCCATCTCCTGTTTAATGGTCACGCCGGGAATCATGTCACGGAAACGTACCCTCCCTGCCTTTTCCGACAGAATGGGCACGTGGTGCGGATCCCACGCGGCCAGAATTTGGCCCTCTTCGACCACCTCCCCGTCACGCACAAACAGGACGGACCCCGCCACGGTGTTGAGTGATTCAAGCTCCGTATTTTTTTCACTCAGCAGCGTAATGGCTCCCGTCTTATTGAGTACCACCATGGCTCCCCCCGCCGTTTCTACGTGGCGAATTCCCTTCCAGCGAATCGTCCCATTTGCCTTCGCCCGATGCTGGGGATTTTTCAGCATTTGATTGGCCACGCCGCCGATGTGAAAGGTTTTCATCGTGAGCTGGGTGCCCGGTTCGCCGATGGACTGGGCCGCAATGATTCCAACGGCTGTGCCCTCTTCAACCATCTTATTGGTGGAGAGGTCGATGCCATAGGCCTTCGCCGGAATGCCCTGGCGATTCATGTGAGTAAGCGGCGACATGATCTTCACGCGCTCAACGCCCAAATCCTGAATGCGCTTGGCCACGTCCGCAGTAATGAGGTTTCCAGCAGACACCAAAATTTCACCGGGCTTGCTGGGGTTGACAACATCGTCGCTGCTGCAGCGGCCAGTGATGCGCTCCTCCAATGATATAATCTCCTGATCATTTTCCATGAGCGCCTGCTTCCATATGCCGCTGCGATTGCCATCGTCACTTTCGATGATTACGCAGTCCATGGCCACGTCGCAGAGCTTACGGGTCATATATCCGGCATCGGCGGTCTTGAGCGCTATATCCGCCAAGCCTTTCCGCGCGCCGTGCGTGGATGTAAAGTAATCCAGCACCGAAAGACCCTCCCGAAATGAAGCCAAAACGGGCCGCTCAATGATCTCTCCAGACGGCTTGGCCATGAGTCCCCGCATGCCGCAAAGCTGCCGCACCTGCTGTCGATTTCCGCGGGCGCCTGAGTCCATCATAAGAAAGATGGAGTTGATCTCATCCCGTCCCTCATTTTCGCTCAAATCGGAAAAGACATTATTTGCAACCTCGTCGGTCACACTGGTCCAAATGTCAATAATTTTATTGTAGCGCTCCCCGCTCGTAATGACGCCGCGCGCATGCTGCTTATCTACATCATGAACCCGCTTCTGCGCCGTTTCGATGAGCTTTGCCTTTTCCTTTGGAACAATCATGTCCTCGATGCCGATGGACGCGCCAGACTCCATCGCCGCCTTAAATCCGAGGTCCTTCAAATCATCCAGCAACTCCACCAATTCTTGGCGGCCAACGGTCTTATAGGAAGATACGATCAGCTCTCCGAGGCGATTTTTTGCCACCGGAAAATTAACAAATCCAATCTGCTCAGGAAAGATGGAACTGAATGTCACTCGCCCCGGCGTTGTCACGATGACGCGATTTTCTATGTCGCCATAGCGGCTCTCCCGGCGAAAATCAGGATTAACCATGCGAATCCAAGAATGCTTTTTCACCCGCTTTTCCACAAGGGCAAGAAATACCTCCTCCTTATTGAGAAACAGGGGAAGCGTGGACAAATCCTGCGGCTGAGACCCCCGCGGCTCCGCCGTTAAATAGTAGCAGCCCAAGACGATATCCTGCGAAGGCGTCATGATCGGCTTGCCGCTGGAGGGCGAAAATATGTTCAATGATGACATCATGAGCAACTTACACTCCAATACCGCCTCGATGGACAGCGGCACATGCACCGCCATCTGATCGCCGTCAAAATCCGCATTAAAGGCCGTACACACAAGAGGATGCAGCCGAATCGCTTCCCCCTCGATGAGAATCGGGTCGAATGCCTGGATGGAGAGGCGATGCAGTGTCGGCGCGCGATTGAGAAGCACCGGATGGCCCTGCATTACTTCTTCGAGAATATCCCACACTTCCGGCGCCTGCCGCTCGATTAATTTGCGGGCATTCCTCACCGTATGGACAAACCCTAACTCCTTTAGTCGGCGGATGATAAACGGCTCGAAAAGTACCAACGCCATTTTTTTTGGAAGCCCGCACTGGTTGAGCTTCAAATTGGGCCCGATGACGATCACCGAACGGCCACTATAGTCTACCCGCTTGCCAAGCAAATTTTGACGAAACCGCCCCTGCTTGCCCTTGAGCATATCGCTGAGTGATCGCAGCGGCCGATTGCCACTCCCTTGCACTGGCCGCGATTGCCGACTATTGTCAAAGAGCGCATCCACCGCCTCCTGCAGCATACGCATTTCGTTGTGGATAATCACATCCGGCGTTTTTAACTGCATCAAATTGCGCAGGCGATTGTTGCGGTTAATGACACGCCGATACAAATCGTTGAGATCGCTGGTGGCAAAGCGCCCCCCATCCAGTGGAACCAGGGGCCGCAGGTCCGGCGGAATCACGGCAATGGCATCCAATATCATCCAGCTGGGCGATGCCCCCGTGTGCAAAAACGCAGTAACCAATTTCAGGCGATTGGCCAATTTCTTTTTCACCGCCTTCGATCGCGTCCCCTTAATCTGGTTTTCCAAATCATCGACGATCTCCAGCATGTCCACATTGTTGAGAATTTCCTTCAGCGCTCCGGCTCCCATGCGGGCGACAAACGCATCCTCTCCGTACTGCTCCTGCGCCTTCACATATTCCGCCTCAGAAAGCAGCTGCTTGATCTCGAATGGCGTGCTGCCCGGATCAATCACCACATAATTTTCATAGTAGATAATTCTTTCCAAGTTGCGAACCGTTATGTCGAGAAATGTGGCCAAGCGGCTGGGTAAATTTTTAAAAAACCAAATGTGCGCAACGGGAACCACCAATTCGATGTGCCCCATTCGCTCTCGCCGCACGCGGGAAAGGGTTACCTTGACCCCGCAGCGCTCGCAAATCACATCCTTATACTTAACACGCTTGTATTTGCCGCACGAACACTCGTAGTCGCGCACCGGCCCAAATATTTTCTGACAAAACAATCCTCCCGGCTCCGGCCGAAATGTGCGATAATTGATCGTCTCCGGGCTCTTTATTTCACCGCTGGACCAGGATCGAATGACATCGGAAGATGCAATGGACAGGCTGACCCGGTCAAAGGCGCGCTCCTCCTCGAAACCTAAAACTTTTCTCGTATCTTGTTTGCTCATTGCCGCATATTCCCCATTTCTTCACCTAAAGATTTCTCCCTGTGCAATTTAACATCAAGGCATAGCCCATCCGCTTCTTTGCCCGAGGGTTCCTCCCTGTGCAATTTAACATCGAGGCATAGCCCCTGCATTTCCTTAGTCAGCACGTTAAACGACTGCGGAATACCGGAACGCAGGGTGCGATCGCCCTTCACAATCGCCTCGTAAGTTGCCGTGCGTCCCTGCACATCGTCGGACTTCACCGTCAAAAACTCCTGGAGGCAGTACGCCGCTCCATAGGCCTCCAGCGCCCACACTTCCATTTCCCCGAGCCGCTGCCCCCCATACTGCGCCTTTCCGCCAAGTGGCTGCTGGGTAATCAGGCTGTACGGCCCAACGGCACGGGCGTGAATTTTATCCGCGACGAGGTGGTTGAGCTTCATCATGTACATGTAGCCGACGGACACACGCTGGTCGAAGCGCTCACCGGTTTGTCCGTCGTAGAGGTACGTTTTCCCCGAGAGGGGCAACCCTGCCTTGGTGACCAATTCCGCTATTTGCTCCTCCGTTGCTCCGTCGAAAACCGGCGTGGCGATGGTGATTCCGAGGCGCTGACAGGCCCAGCTCAGCTGATTCTCCAACACCTGACCCACATTCATCCGCGCCGGCACCCCGAGCGGATTCAGCACCACATCAACGGGTGTCCCATCCTCCAGGAACGGCATGTCCTCCTCGGCAACGATGCGCGAAACAATTCCTTTGTTGCCGTGCCGGCCGGCCATCTTATCTCCAACCTGAATTTTTCTCTTCGTTGCGATGTATACCTTAACATTAGTAATCACCTCATTCTCGTTGTATTCACCACTTTTCACGGATTTCAACTGAATATTATATTCATTTTCGATGAGATTAAATTTTTTCTGATAGACCTGAATGATCTCATTGATGCGAATGCGCACCGGTGATTCCTCGATTTCAACCTTGTCGGAAACACTTGCCAATTTCCGCAGCAACGTCTTCGTAATCTTCCTATTGGCCGGAATAATAATTTCCTTCGTTTCAGAATTGCGAATGTCCAGTGGAATTTTTTCTCCGAGAAGCACATTGGAAAATGCTTCCGTCAGATTTTCCCGCACCTCGTCGACCTGCTTACGAAATCCTTCGTTGATCTTTTTTATCTGCCGCCGCACCTCGGATGTGGATAGAATTTCCCGCTCCCGCATGTTGCTCCCTGAAATCTTCACATCCATGACAATGCCGTAGCAGCCAGACGGAACAATGAGGGAAGAATCCTTCACGTCCGCCGCCTTTTCGCCAAAAATCGCCCGAAGCAATTTTTCTTCCGGAGCAAGGTCCGTCTCACTCTTTGGTGTGATCTTTCCAACGAGAATGTCCCCCGGTTGCACCTCGGATCCGATGCGAATCACCCCATCGCGATTGAGATTCTTCATCGCATCATCGCTCACATTGGGAATGTCGCGGGTAATTTCCTCCTGGCCAAGCTTCGTATCCCGCGCCGTAACTTCGAAAACATCGATGTGGACAGACGTAAAAATGTCATCTTTAAGGACCCGCTCATTGAGGAGAATTGCGTCTTCAAAATTGTAGCCATTCCAGGGCATAAACGCCGTCAAAACATTTTTACCCAGCGCCAGTTCCCCGCAATCCGACGAGGCCCCATCGGCCAAAAGATCTCCGGCCTCCACCCGCTGCCCTGTGCTCACACGCGGGTGCTGATTGAAGCAGGTGGATGAGTTGGTGCGCAGGAATTTTCGCAGGCGATAAATGTCAACATCGGGCCCGTGCGGCTCCTGCTCCCGTTCGTCGAACGCCTTCGGCAATTTCCCGTCTTTGTTCACGATAATGCGCATGGAGTCCACGTAGGCCACGACCCCTGCCCGCTTTGCCAGAACAACCGCCTTCGAATCCCTGGCAATTTTCTCTTCGACACCCGTCCCAACCAGCGGCGCCTCCGGAATGATGAGTGGAACCGCCTGCCGCTGCATGTTTGCCCCCATGAGTGCGCGACTCGTGTCATTGTGCTCCAGAAATGGAATGAGACTGGTCGCTGCGGAAACGAGCTGCTTCGGCGACGCATCCATGTGAGTCACTTCGCTGGCATCGACTTCCAGAATTTGATCCCGATAGCGGACGGTCACCCGACCCTGTAATTTGCCATGGCCATTGAGCGGCGCATTGACCTGAGCAATCTTAAAATCCTCCTCCTGGTCCGCATTGAGCCAAACAATTTCATCGGTAACGGTTGATTTTTTGACCACCACGTAGGGCGACTCGATGAATCCGAATTTGTTAATTTGTGCGTAGGTGCTTAGCGAATTGATGAGTCCCACGTTGGGTCCTTCCGGCGACTCAATGGGACAGATGCGACCATAGTGGGACGAGTGCACGTCGCGCACATCCAATCCGGCCCGATCGCGGCTTAGCCCTCCGGGGCCCAACGCGGAAATGCGCCGCTTGTGCGTCAATTCGGAAAGCGGATTAATTTGATCCATGAGCTGGGACAGCTGACTGCGCGAAAAAAAGTCCCGCACCACCGCCATGAATAGCTTGGGATTGGTCAACTTTTGCGGCGTCATGGAATCTACGCTCTGATCATAGAGACTCATGCACTCCCGCGTGTAACGCTCCATGCGAGATAGGCCCGTATGACACTGGTTGGCAAGCAGTTCGCCAACGCTGCGAATGCGCCGATTTCCCAGGTGGTCAATGTCGTCCACGTGCCGCTCTCCGAGGCGGATCTGAAAAAGATATTTCAGCGACGCAACGATGTCCTCCGCAGAAACCAGACGATCGTCTATCGGCCGATTCAGCGATAGCTTTTGATTAATTTTATAGCGGCCAACGCGGTCGAGATCATAGCGTTTCGAATCGCGGAATAGGCGCTTCAGCAGCGATTGTGCATTGGAAATGGTCGGCGGCTCACCGGGGCGAAGTCGCATGTAAAATTCATAGAGTGCTTCCTCGGTATTATGAGTCGTGTCTTTCTTTATGGTTCGCACGAGGAGTCCCTTGTCCGTGGAAATGTCAATGAGACGCACCTCATGGATGCCCGACTGTTCGAAATTTTGCAGCGTCGTCATTGTTAACGCCTCATAGGTGCGCGCCAGCACAATGCCCTGCTTTGCATCGACGATATCATCGGATAGGATGAAATTGGAAAGATCATCGCTCTTCTTTAAATCTTTGACATTGTGATTCTTTATGCTGTAGAAGAGGCTAAGGATGTCGAAGTCAGAGCTATGGCCGAGTGCGCGTAAGAATGTAGTTACCAAAAATTTACGCCTTCTCCTTCTGCGGTCAAGGTAAACGTAGACCAGATCATAGAGATCCAGCTGCATCTCAATCCATGTTCCGCGATTGGGAATAATTCGTGCGGCAAACAACTTTTTCCCACTCACATGCTCCTCCTCCTCGAAGCTGACGCCCGCCGTCCGATGGAGCTGGCTGACAATCACCCGCTCCGCCCCATTGATGACAAACGAGCCACGGTCAGTCATCAGCGGAAATTCGCCGAACAGCACCTCTTCCGTGTGATCTATGGCATCATCGAGGAGTTGCAATGTCACATAGAGTTCTGCCGCATAGGTCGTTCCTTCGCGCAAGCAAAACATTTCTGAAAATTTTGGCTGTGCGATTCGATAGGAAATGTACTTAAGTCGACAGCTGCCATCGTAGCTTTCGATGGGAAATAGGCTGCGAAATACGCCTTCAAGTCCCTGAACCGCACGCTTTTCAGGGGGCGTATCGAGCTGCAAAAAGTCATTGTAGGAATTGATCTGTATTTCGATGAAATTCGGAACTGCAATTACTTCGCTCAGTCTCCCAAGATTGATTCGATTAGACATATGAAAATTACCCCCATCTATGAAATGCAAAAGCGGCCGCGAAAACGTGGATTTGTCAACGGCAAATAGACACCTCCATCCGCAGCCAATGGACCTACTTCAGCTCGACTTTCCCACCGACGCCTTCCAGCCTCTTCTTCATGTCCTCTGCCTCGGCCTTTGAAGCACCTTCCTTTATAACCTTCGGTGCGCCTTCAACCACATTTTTTGCCTCTACTAGCCCGAGGCCAGTCAGTGCACGCAACTCTTTTATGACATTGAGTTTCGATTCGCCAGCAGCCACAAGAATGACGTTAAATTCCGTCTGTTCCTCCACCGGCGCAGCGGCGGCGGCGGGAGCGGCGGCCATGGCAACTGGAGCGGCGGCACTTACGCCCCACTTTTCCTCCAATGCCTGAACCAGTGCGGCAATTTCCATAATTGGTTGCGCGCTCAGCCATTCAATAACTTGATCTTTCGTAATTGTCGTTGTCATTTTTTCCTCCTTGGAACTAGCTAGCGGCCCTTTGGCCATTTAAGAAATCTCCTAGCTAATACCCAATTTATTTTTTATTGATTTTTTTCCTGATAAGCCACCAAAAGTCGCACAAATCCCTGCGCCGTTGCATTGAAAACGGTCAACAATTGCCTCATTGACACTTGCATTAGCGATAGCACTTGCGCACGTAGCACATTGAGTGATGGAAGCTTGGAAAGGGTTAGGACGGTCTCCGCCGAAATGGAACGGCCCATGAAAAATCCTCCCTTAATGGCGAGTTTATTTTCATTTTCCGGGTCGCCGATGAACTGGGTCAGCGCCTTCGCCACCGCGGGCGCACTTTCTCCGCCGCTGACGATGGCCGTCGCGCCAACGGTTAGCTCCTTTGCCAGTGCCGGCAATTGGGCTTCCTTCACGGAGCACCGCAGAATGGAATTTTTCACCACGTGATACTCCGCATTTTCCTTGGCAAGTCCCCGCCGAAGCACGGCGACGTCGGCGACGGTAAGGCGATTAAAGTGAACCACATAGAGGTATTCCGACTTCCCTATGTGCTGCAGCACTTCCTTGACTAGAATTTTTTTTTCCTCGCGCATGATACTAATTCCCCAACCTAATCTCGTCCATCACGTCAATTGCGATGCTCGGACTCATTGTCGATGAAATAAACGCAGAGCGAATCATTCCATCCTTTGTCGATTCCGGCCGCGCTCGCGCTATTGCAGCGAGTGCCTCGCGAATATTTTCTTCCAGGGCCGATTTCTCGAAGGAGCATTTTCCGACGGCAATGGAGATATTGGCCGCCTTGTCCATCTTAAACTCGCTTCGGCCCGCCTTCACTTCTCCGATAATTTTTTCCACGTCATCGCCGACGGTTCCCGCCTTCGGACTCGGCATCAGGCCACGCGGACCCAGAATTTTTGCCACGGATCGAACCTCCTTCATGGCCGAAGTGGTGGCAACGGCGACATCGAAGTCGCACCAACCGCTCTCGATCTTAGTGATGAGATCGCGCAGTCCCGCGTGCATTGCGCCGGCCGCGATGGCCTCTTCGGGCCTTTCAGTGAAGGCAACCACCCGCATGGTTTTCCCGCTCCCGTGAGGCAACTTCACGATTCCGCGCACGGACTGGTCCCCCTGTTTGGATGTAAATCCCAAGCGAACTGCCAATTCGACGGTTTCATCAAACTTCGCCCTTGCCATGGCAAGCAATTGCCCGATGGCGTTGCTAACTCCATGGCCCGCCATGCGTTCCACCGGATCGCCGCTCGCCCGATAGCGCTTACTTCGTTTTTTCATCATTTCCTCCTAGTCCGTTACCGTTATGCCCATATTGCGTGCCGTGCCCTCGATAATTCGGGCCGCGGCATCCTCGCTATTGGCGTTGAGGTCTGCCCGCTTAATGGCCGCAATCTCCCGTATCTGCTTGCGCGTGACGGCCCCAACCTTGCTTTTATTAGGCGTTCCCGATCCTTTGGCGACATTTGCCATTTTCTTCAGCAAGACAGCAGCTGGAGGCGACTTTAGCTCAAATGTAAATGTCTTATCTGCGTAGACGGAAACGACGACGGAAAGTATCATGCCGCCCTGGTCGCCGGTTTTCGCATTAAACTCCTTGCAAAACCCCATGATGTTGATGCCGGCAGCGCCCAGCGCTGGACCGACGGGAGGCGCTGGATTGGCTGCGCCCGCCGGAAGTTGCAACTTCACAACTTTAACTACTTTTTTCTTCGCCATTTTTAATCACATCTCCTTCTTTGCAATTTTCCAAAATTCCAACTCAACGGGCGTGGACCTGCCAAAAAGACTGACCTGCACGCATGCGCAACCCTTTTCTTCGTCCACCGTTTCCACTTCGCCTTCCAGTCCTAAAAATGGCCCATCCATTACTTTTACGAGCATTCCCGGAGAAAATTCACACTTAAATTTACTGGAATCATTGCTTACCTGCATTTTCTTTTCGATCGCATCAATGTCGGACTGAGCTATGGGCATTGGCTCGTTGCCTCCGATAATCCTTGCCACGCCATTCATGCTGCGAATGCACTGCCAAACTCCATGATTCAACTTTCCATCTTCGTCGTAGAGATCCAACTCTATGAATAGATATCCGGGGTAGAGTTTTTTCTTTCGTGTATATTTTTTCCCGTTGCGAATTTCATTGACCATCTCCACCGGAAAGAGCACCCGTCCAACCCTGAAAGCCACGTTGCACCGGGCTGCATATTCGCCGATGTGCTGCTGAACCGTGCTCTCACCGTTGAAAATAACCTGAATCGCATACCAGCGCATGCGTTCAGACGAATGCTCAACTGGTTGCTCCACGGGAGCATCCACACTTTCCACTGAAAGATCATTATCACTCATCGTAACCTCTGCGCCCGTCTACTAGCATATTACCACATCGATCAGCAAATCGACAACCTGATATAGAAAAAAATCAGCGACGGCAATGTAGGCCCCTAGAAACATTGTGCCCGCAATGATTACGGCCGCAGATCGCCTCAATTCCTTGGAAGTTGGCCAATCGGTCTTCTTCAGCTCGCCAAATGTCTCCGCGAAAAACGCCCTGATTTTTTTAAATACATTCATAAATTTTTACCTGAAACGCAGAAAGTTGGCAGGGGAAGAGGGTCTCGAACCCCCAACCTGCGGTTTTGGAGACCGCTGCTCTTCCAATTGAGCTATTCCCCTCCGCGCTCTATTGCGTCCTCAGTACGACTGTTGAAATTCAAAAGAGAACAAACGCAAGAAAAATTTCATAAATTTTTTCATAAAACTTTTCTTACCGTCATTTCGCGCCAATTTCGCCCGACATTATCGTCAACTTACCACGCCAGTCACCGTTCCCGCGCCAACGGTGCGGCCCCCCTCGCGGATAGCAAAGCGCTGCCCTTTCTCTAGGGCAACGGGCTTTTGCAGGGAAACCTCAATGCTAAGATTGTCACCCGGCATTACCATCTCCGTCCCCGCTGGCAATTTTGCAATGCCGGTCACGTCGGTTGTGCGTATATAGAACTGCGGACGATAGCCATCAAAGAATGGGGTATGGCGCCCGCCTTCCTCCTTGGTGAGAACGTAGATTTCCGCATTAAATTGCGTGTGCGGCTTAATGGATCCGGGCTTTGCGATTACCTGCCCCCGCTCCACTTCGTCCTTGTTGATTCCGCGGAGCAAAACACCCACGTTGTCGCCTGCCTGCCCCTGGTCAAGGAGTTTGCGGAACATTTCAATGCCGGTAACCACGCTTTTTACAGTGTCTCTAAGGCCGACAATTTCCATTTCCTCGCCCACCTTAACGACACCGCGCTCAATGCGCCCCGTTGCCACCGTTCCGCGTCCGGTGATGGAGAATACGTCCTCGACGGACATGAGGAATGGCTTGTCGATTTCGCGCTCCGGCTGCGGGATGTCCCTGTCGATGGCATTGAGCAGCGCGTCAATGGCCGCAACGCCCTCCGGCTTCCCTTCGAGTGCGGCCAATGCGGATCCGCGGACAATGGTGATATTGTCCCCGTCAAATTCATATTTGCTCAATAGGTCGCGAATTTCCATCTCCACCAGCTCGAGCAATTCTGGGTCATCGAGGAGGTCGACCTTGTTTAAAAATACAACGATCCGTGGCACTCCCACCTGCCTTGCGAGTAGGATGTGTTCGCGTGTCTGCGGCATTGGGCCATCGGCGGCACTGACGACGAGTATCGCTCCATCCATTTGAGCAGCACCGGTAATCATATTTTTTACAAAGTCAGCGTGCCCTGGACAATCCACGTGGGCGTAGTGGCGCTTGTCGCTTTCGTATTCCACGTGGGAAACGGCAATGGTCACCGTTTTTGTTGCATCGCGCACCGTTCCACCCTTTGTGATATCCGTATAGGATTTATATTCAGCAAGCTTCTTGTCGGATTGCACCTTAACAATCGCAGTCGTAAGCGTCGACTTTCCGTGGTCGACGTGCCCGATAGTCCCGACGTTAACGTGGGGCTTTTTCCTCTCAAAATTATCCTTTGCCATGATTCATTCCTTCTATGATGACCTTAAACCAATGGAGCCCCCGAGCGGAATTGAACCGCCGACCTCATCCTTACCAAGGATGTGCTCTGCCGACTGAGCTACAGGGGCCTCCAAGGGCGCTTTCTTTCGTCTACGCCCCACTTATGGTCCACGCTGCATATGCTACCATGGGACGTCAAGGTTTTATTTGAGAACTTTTTTGATTTTATTTGCCCTGCGGTGGCAATGGCGCCAAAGACTTCGTCGGAAGCATGTTAGCACAGAATTGGCATTGGGAATTCCCGCTCAGGAAAGAATTAGGTAGACGGCCAATCCCAGCAACGCACCAAAAATGTGAAAAATAACATAGACGATGGGCACTGGAATGCCGCAGAAAAAAAGCGGTGCAAAAATCGCAAACGGAAGGTGGGGAATAATCGAAGTAGTGGCCCCGACGAATATTGCAGCACAGGAGGCACATGCCACATTACTTTTTTTTTCATCCGCCTTTTGCGCGACGGCGGGAGGAACTTGCTCTACCGGCTCGGCCGCTACCTCATGAATATTACCTTCCACAGTGATCATACTGTGAAAGAACTATTTCGTCGAAGGCAAGGAAGATATGGCAGAGAATGCGATTTTTATTAATTGCTCATATTGGATAGCGAACCATATCCTGCCGCATTCCTGCTCTAATCGCTTTCTCTATGCTGCTTTGTCGGTGCCATGACCGACATATCAGTAGCGGTTAGCCATCATTGATTTTTTCATTCCCTCAACACAACTCCTCAACGTGCCACCTTTCTTCGATCCTCTATGCATTGGATTTTATTTGATTTTTCTGGCGGAATCACTTCTTGAATTTGCAAGATGAATATACTCCACCATCCTACTTTAAGACACTGTCAAGTAGCTTATCCGCATGCGTCTGGAATTGTCTAAGTCCATACAACTCCTGGGTCAACTTCTTGACTTCCTGTTGGCTAGCTTCTAATTTAGTTTTCAAACGATTGATATGGCCATTTTTTTCATTTATATTGTTATGATGTTCGACTTTAAGCTTTTCCACTTCCTCTTCAAGCGCACATTCACCTTTCTTTTTCGCATCGTCCATCAGCTTTCTTAACTCTTGGATTTCTTTACGCTGTTTTTCATTCATTTCATTTAATTGTGTTACTGTATTGCTATTTGCATTCTTCTGCTCTTCGAGTTCTTGTCTCAGAGAATTAACCTGTTCCATTAATTTTTTATTATTTTTTACGATATCATTCTTTTGGGCGCGCTGCTGTCTTAATTTTTTGATATTATCCTGTAATTGCTGAGTCGTATCTGCGTTCTCATTCTCCCGTGCATTCTGCATGTTGATTAAGTGGTCCTGACTCATTAGTGTCCTCTGGAGAACGTCGAATGATTCCTTGTCCTCTACCTTCTGTTGACGTAATTTTATGATTTCTTCCTGCAATTTTTTGATTTGCGCCACTCTTTCTGCCATCGAATCGTTGAAGTTTTGCTTCCACTCTTCACGCATTTGATCCCTCTGTGCTTCAATCTGTTGCTTTAACTCTTTGACCCGTTTCACCATTGCTACCTTCCGAGTGCCGAAGTCTTCCTGCTCCTCTATGATCTGCTGCTTTAATTCTTCGATTTTTTTCTCTAATTTCTTGATCCGATTTTCGCTTACTACCCGCTGATTTTCGAAGTTTCGCTTCGTTTCTTCCTGCTGAGCATCGAAGTCTTTCTGCTGTTTTTCGAAATCTTTCTGCTTCTCTATGATCTGCTGATTTAACTCTTCGATTTTTTTCTCTAATTTCTTGATCTGATTTTCGCTTTGCTGCTTCTGCTCTTC
>JAIRXK010000038.1 GCA_031268315.1 Puniceicoccales bacterium
TTTAATCAGCTTTCTCTAAGAAATTGTGGCTTAGCCGCTTAGCTAAACCTTAAATTTAAAATGTTGCAATTCAATTATCTAGATTTTGGCTCGATGTTCAATTTAATTCAAATTATCCAAAGTCCAAAAATACTGGCCATAAAAGAAATAAAACCAATAAAGCATTGAATAAGAGCACCCGCCCGGTTGCAAAGACATGCGCAGTAAGGCGCGCGGGTTTTTTGGCGGCATGGCTCGATGGGCATACTCGTCTACGAGTGCAAAATTCGGACTAAAAATGCACCTCGTGGTGAACAGAAAACAAAAAATTAGAAATTTTGCCCTAACACCTGGAAGTGTGCGCGACGTCAGCTGCGCCGAAGACGTGCTCAAAAATTTTCGAGAGACCATTATCGGCGACAAGGGATGCAGCTCAAGTCCATTGGTCAACCGGCTTCAGGTTAAAGACATATAATTAATTGCGCGGCACAGGAGAAATATGAAGGCAAACACCCAAGCAGAAAAGAAATTGCTCAAAAAACGCTCCCTCGAGATTGTAATTGGAAAATTTAAGAACTTTTTTGGGGCAAAATTATCGCGCTTCCGTTCGCCTAGAACCGCATTTTCAGCCATTTGCGTGGGTGTCTTGGCTGTAAATTTAGAGAGTTAAAACCGGTGGGGAATTTTGCGATTCGCACAAAGGCATTTGAAAGCGCACCGCTCCATCGAAAACTCCAAATAAAGGTGTAGGACATTTTCCTTTAAAAAAATTTTTGGTGCCCAGAGAGGGGGTCGAACCCTCACTCCCGCGAGGGAATCGGATTTTGAGTCCGACGCGTCTGCCGATTCCGCCATCCGGGCACTATGCTGTGTATGCAACAGCCGAGTAACATTTACAAGGAGAAATTTGCGAAATTTTTTTGCCGCCATTTTTTTAAATATTAGCGGTGCATAGGGAGTAGAAAAATTTTCTACCTGCCTAGATAATAGTGGAACAATTTCAATCCGTGGGATGGATGCGGCAAAAATTGTTACGGAGAGAATGAACGGTTCCTTCAAATTCTTCGAAAATCAGCCGGGGAATTGGCAAAGTCGCAGTCGACAAAGTGCACAAATGGAAAATCGCCAAAAAGGATTTTGCAGCTAAGACCCACAAATGGTTAGAAGATTATTCAAACTGCAAGTTGTAGGCTTGCGGGTGGGACGTCGGCAATGTTCCCTGCGAAGAGGTTTCAGATTCTTCTATTTTTTTCTTCAATTCAGCTATTTTCTCTTCCATCTCCTTCGTTAAAATTTGGAGTATTTTTCCGGGATCCTCGCTTTGATTGAGGGATAATAACCTGCATTTGCCTTTGAAAAGCCTTTCGGCCTTTTTGCGCATTTCTTCCACCGTTAGCTCTGGCGGTAATAGCGATTCCCTCGACATCCTCATTGTACGCATCAATGGCAATTTCTTGGATAACTTGCTCCACTTCCGTCATTGGTTTTCTTATCGGAATGATGTAAAAAAGTTCCACTCTAAGAAATTTAAAGAATGCACCAACGTTGGTCGGAAAATCATGGTCCAAGTTAATTATCCATGTGCAGTATACGTCCACATATGCCTGTAATATCTTTCCATAGCACACCAATTTTTTTTCACTCTCTTCTAATTGTGAATTTTCGAACAGAAAGGATGGTCGAACGTTAGCAAAATTTTCGCACATTGCGCGCAGGTACTTATACACCTTGTTTTCCATTAGCGTCGTGAATCTTTCCAATATTTTTTTCGAATCTTTCCGGTCTTCCTCGGACATTTTTTGGAGTCTTTCCTCTTGGGCCTTTTTGGCAGCGCCGATGCTTAATTGTATGGGGAACAGCGAGAGCTTACCTCCCAGGCCAAGCGAATTGACCACGGGAAGCATCTGGCCAATATATCCTCTTCTGCTGCGCCCCTTTTCGACATCGGGTGAGACGATGTTCTCAAAAATTTCACCGATTTTTTTAGTAGATAGGATTTCTTTCGGCGCCAATATCTTCATTAATTTTGATAGGTATGTGTTAGCCCAACTCAACGAGTTAGTATATTGTTAAATAGAAAGAATTCTAGTAAATGATGTGATGAATGAAGATATGGCCGTAAAAATTTTCAAAGGATTATATGCATACAACGAAGAAAAAGCAATTGGAGGTTTTAATTGTATGCTGATGAGATCTGTAAATACTAATAGGGCAATTACAATTTTTTTAAACCTATATGAAAGTGATGGCGGGAAAGATGATGCGCTGAATATCCTATGCGGGAAAAATATACTATGCAAAGCAATGATGAACTATTTCCCCATAGGAAGATTATTAACAAATCCTTCAATAAATGAAAATAAGGCCGTGGAAATTTTCAAAAATTTGCGCATAAATAACGAGGGAAAAGCAATTGGTGCTTTAAATAGTATGCTTGTAGCAGAATTCGCAAGTATTGATAGGCCAATGGAAATCTTCTTAAACCTATGTGAAAATGATAAAGATGATGCATTGGATATTCTATGCAATGAAAAATTGACATGCCTCGCATTAGGAAAATTACTGGCACACCATTCCATTGATGAAGCCAAGGCAATGGAAATTTTCAAAAATTTACGCGCAAATAACGAGGGAAAAGCAATTGGAACCCTCGGCAGGATGGCATACTACAACCTAATACGAGCCGGGAAGATGTTCGTGAAAATGGCGAAAAATTGCGAAGAGGCGGCGAAAATTCTCTTGCGCGAAGAAATAACTCACGAAAAGGCAGCATTTTTTTTAGCAGATACCGCCATATCCGCAGAAAAAAAGGCAGAGATTTTAACTGCAGCATGTTCCTTAAATACAGGAACGGAAATGGAAAGGAAGAATAGAGTCATGTGCATTTTGAATTCAATGCATTCGTATAATGGTTTAAGGGAAAAAATAACAGAAGCCCTGCTGCAAATGGATCAATGCAATACAGATTCACTTCTCAGCGTGAACATTGCAAATTTCCCAATGCAAGAGGTTCGAACAAAAGTGAGGCAAGCGCGAATTTTGCAAGCAAATTTGCACATGGAGGAGGCTATGAAATGCTATGAAAAAGAGTTCATTTCCAACTTTCACCATTTGCTCGAAAATACGAATGAAATTAAAAATCAATCCGCCGGATGGCTTGGGAGAATTTCCACTGAAGCCGTGAGCAAAGTGCTTGCCGTCGCATTGGCCGTGATCGCCAGCTCCGTCCTGGCCCTGTGGGCAATCATTTTGTGGCCGCTGGCGACCTGCATCGGCGCGGGCGGTGCAGCCGTCGCATTGACCATTGCCATATTTTTCAGAGATAGAAGCGCCAATGAAAAAAAATCGCCGGAAACAGCTTCGGCCATGGCGCCATATGGCTGATCCAATGCGAATGAGTTGCTCAACAATTTCACGAAATGATCGATGCGATCGGCCGAGTGAGCTTATTTTTGAGAAAGCTCATTTAAAATCCCAAATGGAGTGGTTGTCGTCCAAATAATTAGCCAAATGCTAGCCGCTTATCGTTGCTGCAGTGGGATAGTCGTTAATCGCTTCCCCTGTATTACTTATTTCAACTGCAATTTCTCCAAAGTCAGCACTTATTTTCATATTCATCATTTCTTGTATCTGACTCAACAGTGTTGTCTTTAGTTCATTATAACGTTCTTGCAATACTTTTGAGCTTTCTGGAATTTTCTCTTTTTGTTCTATTTCTTCCAGAGAAGTAATGATGTTAGTTGTAATTTCATTCAATTTCGATACGATGGCGACTTCGTTAAGAAACATATTTACACAATCATTTTTCACGAAGTCCTCTTGCGACTTAATTATAGTATCGAAAAAATTATCGTATTCTTCCATTAGAGGAGACGCAGCTAATTCAACTTTCGATGCGATTACTCCTATTTTCACTGCCAAATCATTGGCTCCTATAAGTAATTTTACGTAATTTTTTATTGCTGATGCAAATTGCATTTGTTTGCCATTTCTACTTAGAAGGTTATCGTCTTCTACTAACATAATTTCTTCTTCTAACAACTTATTCATTAGCGTTCTTGCATTAGTAGTTGCATAGGAAAAGTTCGACTTAGTATTTTTGATTTCTTCTAGTTTGAGTACTGCTTTATGTGCGTCGTACATGCACTGGAGTAACCCGTCAAGTGCACCATGAGATGGCATTGTTAATAGGCTCTTTTTGTCACCCGCATCCAAATTTATAAATTGAGGATAATCGTCACTGGTGGGGCTGGGCATTGATTTAGATGCGGAAGGAATAATTTTTTCCATTTTGAAAATGACAAAATCGTTTTGCCACTTTGACATTGCGGCATTTATCTCTCCCAAAGAGATCATTGCGTTGTTGAGGTATATGAGGCGTTCTTGATCTTTTGCGCTTGAAAATGGATCTTTCGCCAATAGTGCTTCAAGCGCCTCACTTATTCCCTTTTGCGGATTTTCACTTTGTTCCCATAGCAAATTTGCCACATCGAGAGGCATTTCCAAGTGCTTTTTTATGTCAATTACAGTCCTTATCACGCTCAGTAGAGTGGATGGTATGCTATTGCCTAATTCTTGAATTTTTCGTTGCAATATATCTTTGACATTCGAATTGGGCATTTGTTTAATCTCGCTTTTCAAGCTATCACTTTGGCTCTGCATTTTCAGTTGCACAGACACATCCCCTCCTCTTCCTCCTCTTCCTCCTCTTCCTCCTCCTCTTCCTTTTTGCGGAAGCACTTGCGGCTGTACCACTGAAATTTCCTTTTTTGGGTTCCCTTCCTCTGATGTCACTTTCTCTGATTTTACCAAGCTTTGATCACGGTTTTTTCCCGAAGATTCTCTTTTCGTTATTTTTTGATCGTCACTATCTCCCGAAAATGCTGCCTGCGATATGCCCACTATTGGCGGTGGGGGATTTTTTGAATTTTGATCGTCACTATCTCCCGAAAATGCTGCCTGCGATATGCCCACTATTGGCGGCGGCGAAATTTTCTGAGGCGAATTCATCGGCGAGGGAAATTGTGCAATTTCACTTGCCGGTGAATTTTGAATGCCACCGTTCTGCTTTTTGCCCCTGCAGGTGACCAAAATAAATCCCAAAATGCCGAAAATCAGGCCTCCGCCTAGGCCGCCGAATAAGCCAATGACGATGGATTTTGCAATCATGGCAGCGACGATTCCGCAGAGAAGTCCACCCAATAGGCAGTAGGCTGCAACTGCAGCGATTCTGAGCATCATAGGCACAGTGCGGGTCACTGTGAGAGACTTTTCCGCGCCATCGGGCAGCGAGTCCTTGGGGGTTCCGTCAATGCATGAGAGCTGCCCTGCGTCCCCTGTAATCTTTCTCGAGCTCATTCCGACAACTCTGTCGAAAGCATCCAGTCCGTCAAGCAATTAATTTCGATCGATCGCAAAAATTAAACCCCAAATCTTTCAACGGCGATTACCGCACTGGCGGCGGCAAAAACGCGGAAATGTGAAAATGTAACCGCTGTTTCCATGGCGCTTCCGGTGCAGTTTCCAATCAAACCCTCGAAAAAGCTAGCATCGTGTGCGGATCCATTTGAAAAGCAAAAATTTACGGCGGTCATACCGACGGCATTAGTCGCAATACGGACTTTGAATTCGAAAATAACCCCAGCCGGCCTTTCCCAAGGCTTCGCACATGGATTTGAAGCATTGGCTAAACGTTCATGTCATCTGCTAACGCCTCAAAAAATTAAAAGGGAATCAAAAAGGCATTGATGCGACCGTGGTAAAACACAAAATTTTTATTTCTTGACATTAAAAGCATTTTCCAAAAAATATGTCCACCGCCATGGCTGTCGTTGAACATACGGGAAAGAATTTTCGTGGGTTTCTTAAAAACTTTTTTCCGGCTCATACAAAAGCAGCCCTAATCGTAGCCGGTGCCACCATTTCCATCACAACTATCGCAGCGGGAATTATTTTTCAAATGCCCGCACTCATCTACGGCCTGTGTGCCACCGCATCAATTTTCTGCGTGGTGATTGCTGTGTATTATTGGAAATTTAGAAAAGATAAAAATGCTGATTCTCCCTCAAACTTCAAAACTTCCATACCATTGAAAGCTCCTCATCCCGAGGAAGAAACAAGCAGTCATAATCCATTGGCGAAAGAAGTGGAGTCAATTCAACTGCAAGATGCGGAACTAATTCAACCGTGCGAAGAACAAATATCGATTGCTCCAATTAAAGATCTTATTAAGCCTTCAAAAT
>JAIRXK010000039.1 GCA_031268315.1 Puniceicoccales bacterium
CATCATCGCAAGACTCATAGTAATCATGGACGGTAAAAGTATTGAAAAAACTGCATTAATTTTAAATGAAAGCAATGGGCTTACGGAAAAATTTCTAAATGCGCTGCGTCCCGATGAAAGTATCGATGAGGACCAAATGCAGCTTGTAGCTAGGCTTTTACTGGAAATGAGACATGAAATAGCAGCGGATGCACTTGGCGAAGTAGAGAATGTTGAAGTCATTATAAAGCTCGTAATGGGCGCAGGCGATGAGAAAATTCTAGATATGGCACTTCTTATTTACGATCATGAGGAACTTAGGAGTAAAGTCATAGAAGCATTAATGTCCAATAAAAATAGTGTAGCAGATCAGGAAATCCGGGAACAAATGGCACGGAAAATTCCAGAGGAAGTGCACTACATAGAAAAAATAACAAATGAACTACAAGAAGAAGGAAAAGACGATGAAGCTATTATTGCATGCATAAATAAAGTAGCACTTAGGAGTACTACTATGGCTGGATTAATTCTAAATGACAATGCTGACATTGCTAGAAAAGTTCTAATTACGCTATGTCCCGATGAAAATGGGAATGGGGACCAATTACAGCTTGCAGTCAGTCTTTTATTGGCAATGAAATATGATCGAGCAGCGGAAGCGCTTGGCGGAATAAAAGATTGCAAAGTCATCGCAAGGCTTATCGCAAATATGGGCGTTGAAAATACTAAGAAAATAGCATTAATTTTAAGCAAAGATATGAATCTTGCAGAAAAAGTTTTGACAGCATTGCGTTCGGCCGCGGACGGTGCCTATGGGGAAAAAAGTTTAGAGCAAATGGCAGACGCCATTGACCACGAGATCAACTGCATATATGTATCAATTTACGAAAAGGAATGCGATAATGAAATTATAGAATTCATTATGAAAACAGCATTAAATAATATGAATCGCATAGTATCTATCCTAGAAGTAGATGTTGAATTTGCAGAGGAGAGCTTGAAATTGCTACGCTCTAGTGGGAAAAATAAAAAACAAAAAGTAGCCACTGCGATTTCTCAAAAAATGAAGAATAGAGAAAAACTTTTAAAGGATATTGCGTTGGTCGAGTGTGGCGATATTGTGCAAGGAGTTATGCCGATGGAAAATGTCTCAGTAAACAGCTCGAAAAGCGCCGATTTGCCAACGGAGCGCGGCAAAAGCAATGACGAAATTCAACCGAAAATAAACAGCGTGCCATTCATTGGAAATGATAAAAAAATTCAATTGGAAATGGGAAAAAGTAAAGATTTAACGTCGGCGGAAGCAAAGAAATCGCCCCTTTACGGTGTGTGGCTCAGGGTGATTACTGCGACGGTTGGCTGCGGTGCGCTCGCTGGAATAGCGATCATTATTGCATTGGAAATTGTTGCCGCTGTCATTCCTTTAATGGCAACCCTCGTCGCCCTGGTCCTTGCCTCCATCGCCATCGAATGCGCCAGCTTTGCCCTTGAAAAGGGCGAACATAATCCAAGCGATGCCGCAAAATAGTTCCCCAGGAAAGCAAGTTTTCCACCGGCGGAGTATTAGACATCAATTAAAAGGAATTAGTGGACCCGGCTTTGCCGGGCCTTTAAATAACGCCGCCGCTCCGCGGCGGCGCCAATTAATTCCAATTATATTGCACTAAATTCCGATCACCATATAACCTACCAACACTAAAAAAATTTACAATGGAATCAAGAAAGCATTTATGTGATCGAGGTAAAATTATTGCCTGTGAGGCATTTAAAAGTTGACATTTTGGAAATATTCCCTATGGCGGATGTCGTAACCCAGGAGGGACTATCTATGAAAAATTTAAAGCAATTTCCGTCTACAACGCCGCAGGTCGCATCTGGATTTCCACAAAACTTCCCGTGGAAATTATTCATCACCGCCCAGACATTTGTCCTCAAGTCCCTCGGCAGTCGCCCTGGAGATGCGGAATTTAAGACGGCGGCAGCGGGCCTGGCCGAGGATGGGCAAACGGCCGATCTTTTTAAGGCGAAGGTCCTCGAGAGCATCGATCCAGCGATTGCGGTGAAGATTTTGGAAATGGTGCCGAATAAATCGGTAAAGAAAGTTTTGATGCCAATGGACAAGCGCATGCTGGCCCACATGTTCACACTCATGAGCTCCGAGAGTGCAGCCCGAATTTTTAAGAAAATGAATTTCGAGGCCAAGGCAGAGACACTGGAATTCATATGTTCCTCATCCATGCAGTATTCGTGCGCGGCAAAAATTCTGCTCACCATGGAGCCGTCAGCTGCGGCAAAGATTTTGTTGGCCATCCGAGGGGAGTTCGCAGAAAAAATTTTAAAATACATACATTATTCATTGCGTATGCCCGAATTTGTTGCAAAAATCTCCATGGCGATGGACAGTGAAATTGCAGTAAAGATTTTAGTAGAGATGAGTGCCGCATCCGCGGCGGCAGCTATATTGGAGATGAATGATTCTAAAAAGTCAGCAAGTCTCTTGGAAAAAATGTCCGGCTGTAAGGCAGCTGGAATTTTGGAGCAGATGTGGTTTTCCGACCACGTTCCAGCGGCAGCGCGAATTTGGGAAGTGATGGCCATCGAGCCGGCAAAGAAAATTTCCGATGCGATGCGACTCTACATCACGGCACAAATCTTTGAAGTAATGAATCCCGAATCCACAAAGAAAATTTTGCAGGCAATGGGAAACCGAATTGCGACGAAAATTTTGGAAACCATGGAGCGGGAATCGGCAAAGAAGGTTTTGCGGCTGATGGAGCGATCGGTTGCGGCAAAATTTCTGATGCCAATGGAGCGAAGAGCGCGGGATGCAATCCTCCGTGATCCGGAATTGAGCGAATGCATTCAAATGATCCACAGTGAGATCAAAAAAAGAAGGGCGCTCCTCGGTAGCCGATCTCTTTTGCGAATCGGCACTCCTGCCGATACGACACAGGATAGCAGTTGAATAAAAATGCGTCCCTGCCAAGCGCTGCTGTGCGTGCTGTAGAGTTTCTGTGGTACCGTTTGAAAATTTTCTTCCCTGCGGTAGCTATAGTTCCAACTCTGCCCGTGGATTGGTTGAGAATTTCAATTTTCGCCGATAAAAATGAATAAAATTTATGCACTTCTACCGTTGACACGGCACCTCCGAGTGGCAAAGTGCACCTATGGAATTTATTAATTCGCGGGATTTGAAGGGTCTGGATGAAAACGGTCGGGTATTTGTCGGTGTTTTTTTACTGCGCAGTGTCTCACTGAGGCGGGCAAAGAATGGAAAAACATTCCTTGTCTCTGACGTGGGTGACCGCTTTGGATCTTTCTCATTCAATTTATTCGAAGAAAATGCTGCATTTAACATGATGCAAAATGCATCACCCGGAACGCTTTTGGAAATAACGGGCGTCTATGAAACATTCAACGATAAATTTTCTCCGCGCATCAATGGCGTGCGTCGCATGTCATCGGCTGAGCTAAAGGGCTTGAATTTGGAACATCAACTCTACGATGGGCCCAAGGAATCGCCAAAGGAGCTACAGAGCGAATTGGAAGGGCAAATCCGTCGCATTGCCAATGAAAGATTGCGCGCAACGGTCCAGTGCGCACTGGACGATATCGGAGATCTTTTCATGCAAAATACGGCGGCCGTTTCCATGCACCACGCCTACCGCTATGGCCTGCTGGAACACTCCGTCCATGTCACCCGGGCCGGCATTGCACTTCTGCCCTTCTACCCCCACATCAATGGGGACCTGGCCATTGCCGGCATGATTCTCCATGACATCGGAAAATGTTTGGAATACGAGGGCGACGGCGTCTATGTGCGGACGCGGATCGGAAATCTGCAGGGGCATGTTGTCCTGGGTTACCGGCTAGTGCGCAAGGCCGCACTCGCCTCGGGATTGGAGGATGATCTCACCCTGCAATTGGAGCACATCATCCTTTCCCACCAGGGTATGTTGGAATACGGAGCCGCCGTTTTGCCTTCCTCTCCGGAGGGAGTCTTCGTCGCACTCCTCGACAATTTTGATGCCCGCATGGCGATGGTGGAAAAGGCCATTGATAATACGCCGGCAAACCATGAATTCAGCGATAAAATTCTCGGATTGGAAAATGTCCGCGTGTTTACCAATGGACGGTGACAATGGAATTGCTCGATGGCCGGCGCGTGGCCGATGAGTACTTGGAAAAGGTTCACCGGCGAATCCGAGGAGAGGGGCACTCTCCTCATCTGGCACTGCTGCGCGTGGGAGAAAATCCGGCGTCGGTATTCTACGTGAAGAGAAAGAGCATCGCCGCGGAAAGGATAGGCATCGCATCGACGGTGCGAATTTTTCCTGAAAATTCTCCGCTGAACGACGTGTTGGAGCAGGTGCAATCTTGGAATGGGGACCCATCCATCGACGGCATTCTTGTCCAGGCGCCGCTGCCAAATGGCGAGTACCAGCGGGCGATATTTCGCGCAATTGATCCGTCGAAGGACGTGGACGGATTTCACCCCCTCAACATGGGAAAATTAGTGTGCGAAGATCCAACGGCCTTTGCTCCCTGCACGCCTAAGGGAGTAATGGCCCTCCTGGAAGCCTATGGCATTCCCCTGCGCGGACGGCACGTGGTGGTCATCGGCCGCAGCCTCATCGTCGGAAAACCACTTGCCATTTTGTTGCAAAGCCGCGCCATCAGCGCAACGGTCACGCTGTGCCATTCGCAGACCGACGGCCTGGAGGGAATTTTACGATCCGCGGATGTCATTGTCACCGCCGTTGGCCAGGCAAATTTGGTTACCGCGCCCATGGTCAGCCGGGGAACGGTGGTTGTGGATGTGGGTCAGAACCACGTGGCTACCGGCACCGGGGAACTTCGCCTCTGCGGAGATGTGGACTTTGAAAGTGTTGCTCCAAAGTGCAGTTACATCACTCCTGTGCCCGGCGGCGTCGGCCCAATGACCATCGCCATGCTGCTCGGCAATGTTACCGAGGCATACTTTCGACGGCAAAAAAGTGGCTAGGATGCGGCGAATCCGTGGCTGTTGGGCTCCTTTGATTGTTTGCAAATTGCAATTTAATTGCATTGACATTTTCCATTTGCCCAATAGATTCATGGCATTTGCAATGAGTGTTTCCCGAGTAAGTTTGCCGAGTAGTGCGCATCTAAAAAATGCCAAATCCGCGCAGTCGAAGGATGGCAATTTATGCGGCGAAGTTGTTAGTTATGTGGACTTTAGCAAGGCAAGTTTTGGCCAGTGCAAGGGCCTATTTTTCGGCATTTTAAGTAAGGCCTATGGCCATTCATCTCCGGCCAAAGTCTTTTTTCTATCGATTATTTCCTTTTTCTTTGGAAATGGCGGAGCAAGGTTCATTGGGTCAATACTTTGTGTGGATATAAAAAAATGCAGCCGCGACTTTGCCAACTTTCCCGGCGATCCCGTTTTCTATTGCCCCATAGCCGTAGTCAAGGGCGACAGGCAATTCGAGGCCCGCTTCCTGTCGCATTTAAATCTCGGTGCGCCGGCCAGCAGCAAAGAAACCATTTGCTTTACGGTGGATGGAAATGGGCGCATTGACTCTAAGGATGTGAAAAATGGCTTCTATAATGTCGCAGGTTGCGGCGAAAAAACATGTGCAACGATTTTTGTGTATGAAGGCATTGCCTACAACGTTGATCTCGACGGCGACGGCACAATCAAGGGATTAAAATTTGCAAATGATAGCCGCAGTTGGATCCAATTAAATCCGGCCAATGGCTGCGGAGAAATTCTCTATTGCTGTAAAAATGAAGACGGCTCCTATTCCCAGGAAGTGTATATTTTTCAGGACAATGCGCCGGTCCAATGGCCGATGGAATCGCCGCGAATTTTCCAAACCCATGGGCAAAGTGATTCGCCGCAGAATAAGCCATCGGATATTCCACTGTCGCCGGTGAATACCATTCCAGTTGAATATGCCGAGCAATTGCACTCCATAGTAAATCTCAATTCAAATGTCGGGAAATTTATAGTAAATAATATTCCATTGGCTACGATAATGACTATTTCCACCATTAATAAATGTCCCATATTCCACATAAATAAAAGTACGAAATATGATTCAAATGAATTATGTTATGGATTAACATATAATACGCCATCAGAAATAAATAGTTTTTTGCAGCAGGAGATGCCAATAATGGTGTCAGGAATAGATTCTGCGCATGGACAATTCGGAAAATGTATATGTTGCAATGGTGGCAAAACGCTGATAAGGGTCGACCACCTCACTTATCAATTTCCAAACTACAATTTGGAGGGCTTTTTTGCAACAAATATGCAAACATCGTGCATTAGCGAAGAGGATCGAAAATATGCAAAAGGCGGTTGGAATATTAATTTCATTGGAAATGCATATATCACTGCTTCGCCGATAATCGATGGGCATATGGGCAATACTAATGATAACTTGTCCGTTGCCGGTGACGTGAAGCTAAATCCGGCTTTTCTCAGGACGATTTATGACCATGACATAGGCATAATTGTGGATATTGCCAATATAGACGATGATATTTATATGCAGCCCGGCTGCCCATTGCCAGGAAAAAAATCATACATTGATTTAAATGAGTTTAGCGACTGGAAATTAGTATCATATTCCGATGGTAAATACAATAACTTACAATATAGTGGTGAAAATGTATTTCCAAATGAATTAATTAGTGATGGCTTATTTTCAGACAGATCAATTAATCATAATCTACAAAATAACTACATTAGCACTAATTACAAAAATAAGCCATTGAATTACTTAAAGTTTGTCTGGAGAGATGGATGTGGGATTAATGATATGGCACAGTTGCAAAATTACTGCGAAAAAATATTTGCAGTTTCCAAGGGAAACCCTCCGCTGTTTCATTGCAATGCCGGCATGGGAAGAAGTGCAACCCTGCTTTGTGCCTATCAGCTCTATGAACTTTGTGTAAGAGCGAAAAATAGCGGAGTGCAAATTACATGTGACTTTAACAATCAAAAATTTCCCGACGTTGATGGTAAATTTAATTTGGCATGGGCTGTGCGCAACCTAATAATAAGTGGTCGCTTATCGCGGCAGGTGTTTATTCAAACTAGTGCGCAATTCAAGTGCCTATGGCAATTCACAGAGCACCTTGCAAAAGAATTTGGCTCCTAAAATCCACGGCAGACAACGGCGGCATCGAATCGGACATGTGGTGTGAAATGGGCTAGCGCTGTGCGTATTAAATTTCTTCCGCCATCGCTTTTTTTGCCAATGAAAATGCAAAACGCCCGCGGAGCGGCGGGTATTTGCGCCAGCGGGCGGAGCCACTCCAATGGATCCCGCTTAGTTTACTTTTGAAAATGGCCATTGGCGATGACGGCCACGCACCGCGGACACAGATGGTTCTGATTCACTTCCGCGCCGTCCGTGACCCAGCGCCAGCAGCGATCGCAGCGTTTGCCCTGAGCCTTTTCCACTTCTACGGAAATTTCATCATCTCCGCCCGTCTCCAATGAAACCTGGGAAACAATGAATAATTCTGCCAAATCGTCGCCGTAGCGGCGGAGGAGTTTTTCAACCTCGCCGGTGCCATTGCCTAGGCGGATACGTACGCGGGCTTCAAGGGACTTGCCGATAATCTTTTTTTGCCGCATGATTTCCAATTGCCTGTAGACCGTGGAGCGGACGGCCAGTAGCCGATCCACATCCGCGGCCACAGATTCATTTCCCTGAAAATGTTCCGCATTTGGCCAGTCTAGCAGATGGGCCGAGTGGGGTGCGAATGCGCAGTTGCACTGCAGGTGAGCATAGGCCTCGTCGGCGGTGAACGGAATAATGGGCAGCAGCAGTCGAATGAGGGTAAGGAGAATTTTGCACATCGCCGTCTGTGCCGATTTTCTTTCCAGGCCATCGGCCGCGTAGGTGTATAGTCGATCCTTTAGAATGTCGTGGTAGGTGGCCGACAGTGTGACGGTGCAAAAATTGAGCACGGCGCGATAGATGCGGTGAAATTCGCACTTTTCGTAGGCATCTCCCACCTCGCCGATGAGTTGCCTCGCCTGATCCAGTGCCCAGCGGTCGACGGGCAGCATTTTCTCCATGGGAATTGCGTCCGATTTTTCGTCAAAGTCATAGAGATTTCCCAGCTGATAGCGCAGCGTATTGCGCAGTGTACCGTAGGCAGAAACCACATGTTGTAGAATTCCATCGGAAATGGGGATGTCATTGCGAAAGTCCTCCGAGGAAATCCACAGGCGAACCACGTCGGCGCCGTAGGTGCGAATGTAGTCATCCGCCGTCTGCGGCTTTCCGTCGCTCTTGGAGATTTTCTTCTTATCCTCGCCGACGATAAATCCATGGGTGAGAATGGTGCGGTAGGGGGCAGCGCCACAGTCAATTACGCTACACCAGAGGGAGGATTGGAACCACCCGCGATGCTGGTCACTGCCCTCCACGTAGATGTCCGCCGGGAATGCCAGATCGCTCCTCTCGCGCAGGACGGCCTTGCTGCTGCACCCTGAATCGATCCACACATCCAGCGTATCCGTTCCCTTAAACAGCCGCTTTCCCTGCCACGAATCGGGGAGGGCGATGCCGTGGAGCAGCTCTTCGGGGGACTGTTGGAACCAGCAATCGGAACCCAACTTGCGGATCTTTTCACCGATGGCGCGGATCACATTTCCATCCAACAGTGGTCGGCCATCTTCGTCGAAAAATAGCGGCATGGGTGTTCCCCAGGAGCGCTGACGGCTGATGCACCAGTCGGGCCGGGCTTCGATGGCGCCGCGGATGCGATTTTTTCCCCATGCGGGGATCCACTGCACCTGTTCTACTGCGTCCAATACCCGTTGCCGCAGGCCATTATGATCCAATGCAATGAACCATTGGCTCATTGCGCGGAAGATGACCGGTGTCTTGGAGCGCCAGCAATGGGGGTAGGAGTGCTGAAAGACCCGCTGTCCCAGCAGTCGATTGTTTTTTCTTAGAATGTTCACCACTGCGCCGTTGGCTGGACATTTTCCATCGCCGTCCAGGATGGCAACCCCCACCAATTCCGCCGGGATTTGACCGTCGTCCACGTAGCAGCTCTCGTCGTCGATGGGGCTGTAGGCTTCCAGGCCATTTTTTATGCCCAACACATAGTCTTCCATGCCGTGGCCGGGGGCAATGTGCACGCATCCCGTACCGGCGTCATTGGTTACAAAGGAAGCCTCTAGCAGTTTGCTTTCCCGCCCTATGAAGGGATGGCGAGCGCTAAGACCGACGAGTTCATTGCCTGAAAATGCCATTCCAACTCTCGCATTGTCCATGGAACAATCGGAAATTAGGCGATCTGCCAGCGTGGCCTCCACCACATAAATTTCCCCATTGCACTCCACGGGCACGTAGAAAAATGCTCCATTTACGGCGATGGCCAAATTAGAAGGCAGGGTCCAGGGCGTGGTTGTCCAGATCACCACGTGGCTGGGCCTGCTAAAGTTGAGCTTTTCCGCAGCGGCCCCGTCGAGTGGAAATTTGACCCAAACGGACAGACTGCAGTGCTCCTTGTATTCCACCTCCGCCTCCGCCAGGGCCGTTTTGCAGGGAATGGACCAGTAGACGGGCTTTTTGCTGCAGTAGACAAATCCTTCGTCCACGCACTTCGCGAAAAAATCAATGATGGATGCCTCGTAGGCGGGGTCCATGGTACGGTATTCGCTGGCCCAATCTGCCAGCAATCCGAGCCGCTCAAATTGGCGCCGCTGCACCTTGCTGTATTCCCGTGAAAAATTCGAGCAGCGGGCGCGCAATTCGGGGACGGTTAAATTTTTTTCCTTTCCGTGCATGTCCTTGAGCACCTTGAGCTCAATTGGCAATCCGTGGCAGTCCCAGCCGGGCACGTAGGGCGTGGAAAATCCGCCCATCGACTTGTAGCGAATGAGTATATCTTTGAGCACCTTATTCAGTGCGGTGCCGATGTGCACGTCGCCGTTGGTAAATGGTGGCCCGTCGTGCAAAACGAATCGCTTATTGGCGGTACTGCGCCAATTTTGAATTTGTCGGTAGAGGTCAATTTCCGCCCAGTGGCGAATGCGCGCCGCTTCAGAGGACTGGGCGTTTGCGCGGAGTGGAAAATCGGTCTGTGGCAAATTGAGTGTATCTTTCTGTTCCATTGGATGGTTCTCCCATTGGTGGGGGATGACAATGGTAAATTGTCCCATTGCAAGAAAAATTTTTGCCACTTGGCGAGGATATTTTTGCGGCCATTTTGCGGTGAATTGGATCGAAATTTTTAGATCCTACCGGCGTCGATGGAGTCTGTCGGTGGCCGGAAAAATTTTGTCGGCGCGGGCGGTGATTAGAGGGACTGAAAATTTTTTGCAAGGTAAGCCCCGTACTCGTCGAGGCATTCCCACTGCTTTGTTGCCTGGATGAATATTTCCCGGGCTGCGCGCCCTTCGAAGGCTAAATTTCGGAATACGCATGCCAGGTTAAGCGACTTGCCATCCTTTTCCAGGACGAGAGATTTTTGCTGTCCCATGTCGTAGGTGACGGCCATGCCCATTTCCTTGGCTTTCTTGCAAAAACAATACATTTGGTAAGCGCAGAGAAAAGTTGCGCTTCTTCCCATGCCTCCGTTGCAGTGAAATAGGGGTGGGCTGTCCTTCGCAATTTTATGGATCTTCGCGCAGTAATCCAGCAGGTTCTCTGGTTGTTGTCCCCCTCCATCCGCCCATGCTAGTTTGATGTAGGACAGCGGCTTTTCCTTGTGGAAGACGCTGATGTAGCTATTTTGTAGCGTTTTTACAGAAAGATAATCATCCTTTTCCAGATCTTTAGCTGGATTGCTTCCATTGCACGATATGAGCTGCCACTTTCTAAAGTCTTCTGGATCAAGGTGCATTGGCGTGTCAGTATCCTTAGTAACATTATATCTACGGGTAAAATTATTTTCTGTGTAGTAGGGCTGTATGTAGGCGCTATTATCGGAATTGGCCACATCAACTATGAGCGCTATGTCGCTGTTGTGAATCGTGTCGAGGAATGGGGTCAGAACTGATCCCGTTATGATGTAGCATGGTGCAAAGTCGCCATACTTGGGTGTCACAGTTTTGTCCTCTACTAGACGTGTTGGAAAGGTTTCGTTGTGTTTGATTGGGGAAGCGGTGATGTAGGCATTCCCAATTCTATTGATGTCGCAGCCGCCCTTCAGCCATTGCTTGTAATCGTCTCCTACCAAGGATGTTTTTTTCATTTGTGGAGAAAAATCCTTTGTGCGCTGATTTTGGGTTATCGAATGGATTTTCGCGCTGAAATTTTGCGATGGGATCTGGAGTAGAAACGGAAATGAATCCGGGGTGTTCGTCCTCGGGAATATTAGCACTGAGATGCAGGTCGTCGTATTGATCAAACCTTTGTTTATTGGCGAAAAAGTCATCACCTAAAGTGGATTTGCAAAGATTTTCTATGATTTTTTCGCCGTCGGAACTGGATAATTCTTTAACGTCAGGAAGAGTGTGGTCACTTTCAATTGTCGAGGTTTCATTCTTGCTAGTGCTCGGGTGTATGGCGTCGGAACTGGATAATTCTTTAACGTCAGGAGGAGTATCGACAAAGAAAAAATGCCTGATGGCGGCTATGATTGCCGACGTGGCCAAAACGGCACCGGTGCCAATTACAATGCCGGCGACAAGGCCCAAATTTTTAAAAAATATTGCAATCGCCAGTCCCGATAGTGGAGGTATGTACGCAAATGCGAGGGCTACGCTCGCTGCTGCAGAGGCGACGATGGCGGCGGTGATTATATAAAATTCAAGATTCGACATGGGCTTTTGGTTTTTGGACCCAATTGCCGGGGAATCTTCCTTCAAGTTGATGCCTTTACCATGTACTTGATTATCTTTGTGGATACTCATCGTCTAAACACAACGATGGCAAAACATTTTGAAAAAATCAACAAAAAAATGTGCAAAAGATTTCCGATCGCTCACACCCCTAGCCACTGGAACAGATTTTCCTGAGAAAAATGCCGTGGCGGCGCATTAAATGGAGAGGCTAGGCGTGCCTAGTCCAATTGCTTTATTTCGCAGTAGTGAGTGAAAGTGTTTCTATGAATCGCGAATTGGCTCTATCTTTCAAAAAAAATGATTAGATTTTGCATAAGCATCACTACATCAAGTCTTAGCGATTATTTTTAACACATGAAAAATAATTGACTTTATAGGCGATATATTTTATGCTAAAAAGTAATAATAGTTATATGAATGTGAATTCTCTAAGTAGTTCTGGAATTGGCGCGCCTTTGCCGAGTGCTTTTAAGTATCCCCAACGGTGTGTCAAAGATGATGAAAGAGTCATGAGGCACCTTCTCCTAGGTGAATATATTTCCAAAACCGATTGGGAAGGATACGACGGTATTCCAGGAATTGACATGGGCATTGAGATATTAGACCATGTAATGGAAAGTAAATATTTTAAGCCCGAATGCAATAGTGCATTTTGCGAAACAATGAAAAGTTTTATAAAGAGTGTAAAGCCTGCGAATGAACTGGGTCTACTAATTAATATGTGTAAATCTGTGAAGTATATGCCCATCGATATGATTCAGAAATATCCTGGAATAAATAATTATAAATTTTTTAATTATGAAGAGTTACTGAAAGCAATTGGAGATAAAAGAGCGAATGTACTCAAAGTAGCTGAAAATAAATTTTTGGAATATATATCTCGAGAAAAATTCGTAATGAACGATGCATTGCACAAGAGTTTAATGGAAGAGTTTCTCTCATTTCTCGTGGAGGCGAGTCATCAAATGGAATATGAGGAACATTTTATTGTTCCGTGTGGCTATAAAGATCACGCCACCTATGCCTACATTTGCAAGGATTCGAAAAATGGCAATCTATGGCATGTGCAAGAAATAAATTCTGCAGCAGAATGTAACGAATTCAAGATTCAATCTTCGTACTGCACTCTTTCGACATTTGGCCGGCATCTTCTATTAAATAAAGATCAACTTGATCGCTTTTTGTACGACAGGAGTCGACCCCACTTTTCCGATCAGTTTGACATGGATAGCCGCAACTGCTATAATGAATTGTGGAAAGCATATGCAGGAAAATCCAATGAAATAAAAATCGAAAATCAAGATTTTGATAGGGAGCTGCCCTGGGACGTAATGCCTCATTTTTACGGTGAGTATGCTGGAAATTGCGTCCTCAAGGGTACCGTTGGTTGTTCGGAGGTTATGCTATTGGACTGCCTTCGGAGAAATGACAAAACGCCAGATGGGCATTCTGCGCTGGTTGGGGATGAGGGAGAAAAAACTAAGAAATTTCAAAATAAGATTATCATTGGCTGCTACGAAATGGTGGCAAAGATGGGCATATTGATGAGTTATTTGGAAAAAAGCAAGCAATCGCCAACGAAGGATAATTTACGCATGATTGAAATGGCCATGTCTCAAATGGGCACAAAAATGCGCAAATTGGAAACAACCCTGGAAAAGCATAAAATGGAGAAAATTCCCTACCTTGCGGATGATTTTCACAGCAGACTAGTGGAAGAATTTAGTCAATTGCGCAGAGAAGTAGAGGCGCACTTGACGTCGAGCAATGCGAAGGAAGTTCTATATGCGAGAGCGGATGATGGGGCGGAAGTAGATATGCCGATGGGTGAGAAAAAGTGCAATTTAGAAAGAAGTGACAGTGCAAAATTATCGCTACAATCTACCTATGCCGCTGTCACCGATCGCGCTTGCCGTAAATTTTCCCATTTAAAAATCAATCCCATTGATTTCAGCGCAATAAAAAGAGGCGATATCGATTATGTGACAGACGCATTGTATGAGCAGTTGGAATTGGCTAAAAATCATGAATATGCGCAAGTTGCTGCGGAAAATGCAATGCAAATTATTCAAAATATCCCATTTGACACCATTGATGTTAAAAGTTTGACGGTGCTTAATTGCGCGAATTTGCTGCAAGGAATGAGACGTTGTCTTGTCATTGCGGAAGAAAACTACGTTGCATATGAGCGTTTTTTTTATGATACGAGCAGACATGGAATTAATAAAAAGAAAGGTCTCCAATGGCAACTTCACAACGCCGAGGGAAATTTTCGCCAATACAACCTAATGCTGGCCGTTAATGCCCACGCTATTGCATCAATAATGACATTTCGCATCGCATCTGAACATGAGAAATTTTTCGATGGGAGATGCAAAAAACTTCTGGAAAATTCCACTTTTGGCAATAGGCAATACCTTGATTTCTATGGGAGCTTTTCCTGCTATGCACATAGCAAAAATGATGGCGAAATAATGAAAAAAGTAATTGATTATTTTGATGCGCAAAAGGGTAAAGAAGTCGTCCTTGATTTTCTTAGAGAAAAAGATGACACAGTAATATCCATGGATAAGGTTGACATTTGGAGGGAAAATAAAGCTGTGAAATTTTTCGATAAATTGCTCAATACGCCAGAAAATACAACCCTACCCGTGGATCAATTGCTCAAAAACACTAATTTCAAAGAAACCCAATTTATTTCGAAGCGAGATGCACTTCTAATGCTAATTGCTGATAGATCTACATTTAACATAAAAGATAAGCCAAATAGCGACTATTGCAAGGTGAATTTTAAATTTGATGTGAACTATGATCAACTTGATGATTTTTTGAAAGGCGAGGTAGAGAAAAAAGCAAAGATTCGTGGATTTTGTGCAGATTATAGTAGATATGCCACGGAGGATCCCCGCAACAGAGACGCTATTTTGCTGCATTCTCTATTTAATATCCTTAAAAGTGGATTCTTTATTAACATTGACTTTTTTGTCAAAAAACCCGGGGTATCGATTACCTATTTTCCCGACAGAGAGGCCAGCTTTATGCTTCCCTTGAGAAACAGTAATACGGCCGAGCAATACCTAATACCTAGCGAAGAAAATGAAATTCGCTGCCACGAAAATAGTGGCAATAGGATGAATCATGAAAATGTGGCTGCCTTGGCCAGCATGGCCTGCATTAATGAGGACGCGAAAGTAATTAATCTAATCCACCAACTGCGGACGCATCTGGACATTTGCAGTGCCTATGGAAATTTGGAAATACCAAAAAATGAAATGGAAAAATCCAACTATTATTTGATGCATTTTTTTGAGCAAATGCTGCAGCACTCCTCGCGGAAGAAAAGTAGCTTGCTGGGTAATACGGATATTAATCTATTGAAACGAAGGCCAATTGAAACGAATGCGGCAAATGACTATGACGAATTAATCCAGGCGGTCAATGGGCTGGAAAAGGATGGGGCGGATCGATTTTGGAATCGGGTACCTCCCAATCAAATTAAGGTTTCATCCATGGCCATGGTTATGCACTATAAATCATTAATTCTGCGCAATATTATTGCGCAAAAGAAGAATGACAAGGATGTTTATATTAAAATTTCTAAAATTTTAAAAGAGCAAATGGAAAAGATCGAAAATCTCGAAAATATCACAAAGCCTTTGCAAGACAGCGATGGCGATATTAAATACAATATTGCCATTATGAAAAATGAATGCATTTTAAATATGCTCGAATTAAATTCCATAGATGAGCGCTGCGAAAAAAAACTAAATGAGTGGGAAGAAAAAATTGATGTCAAATACTTTAAAGAACTTGCCGCCAACTCGTACATCCTCAAGTCCTACAACGCATTGGGCCTACCGAAGGGTTGTCTTTATGCAATGAGAGATGCCCATCGAATGCTTGAAAACTACTATGCGAGTAATCAAAATGTCGCCAGGGAGGTTGCTGAAAGTTTATATGGGAAATTTTTCATGCAGGAAATTAACTTAGCTTTCCATCCAGTATACAATGAAGGTAGTTTGCTATTTGCGAATCAGGATGAAAGTCGCGTGGTCGATCTGCTGACTCTATCATTTGTGATAGATGGAAAATTTATGACACTGGATCACACGTCGATGACCAATAGCAGCGATGCGAATCGCCTATTTGGTAGCCGGCAAGTGGAAGCACATCGCTGCGATGGATTACTGAATTTCAACGACGATGAATTTGGCAATGTGGAAATAGATGAAAAGGGATGTGTTGCGTGTGATTTGGATGGGGACGGGCAAAAGTGGCTCTACATGGGGATGAATGTGCCCAAGGAAATGAGGGAAAAATGCCCCATACCGAAATACTTTTTTTGCGATAATTTAAATGTTTTCATCAATCACGATGGCGACATTAGAATTTACGAAAACACGGTCCCTAAAAAACTCCTATTTGCAACCGTGAATGAGGAAATCAATGGAACCAATACATTTGCGCTAAAAAGCTACCGGGATCAGGATGAGGGCTGCTACATTATGCTGAAAGACACGAGTTCCCTGGTCGAAAAATTGCCGCTGCAAAAATTCGAGAAAATGGATTACATCGGTGTTTTCTACAATAAAGATGGGGATGTTCAGCGCATTTTTTTTCCAATGACAAGGGATGGAAATGGCGATGAAGTTTCCATCGTGCCGTGGAATGAACCGAATGGCAGGGTATCCTGGAGATTGAACAGCAACAAAAACCTCAAACTTTGCCTGGGGACAATCCTACCACCTTTTGATTCGCAGGGATTTCCGTTGAATGGCAATGGGGGAAAAAGGTATAATCCCCTCAATAATTTCGAAAATTTTCTATGCTTTGAAAGCACGGATCCCGGTTCGCTGGGAAGCTTTAAATTTCTCTTTTCCAATGGAAAATACTTCCAAGAGGTGGGCCTTTCCCACGACTACTCATGCGGACAGAATGCTCCATGCGGCGGCGATGATCAGCAATTTTGGGGCATGGGGTGCGTTGGAGAAGTATCCTATTTCTGTGATCCCTACATGCTCCATGAGAAACCGATGGTCGGAAATACGCCCCTTGGGACCCTGCGGCTCGTGCAGGCATTTCAGGTGCAGGGAGAGTATGAGCGCGCGGTTCAATCCCTGCAGCTCCTATCTACCAATGGGGAATTGGGCGACGATGAAATCGAAATGTTTCGGCAGATAATAGAGTGGTTTGAGAAAAAAAATGGCAAAGAACAATCGCCGCAGTCTGCCAATCTCGTATGGAGGGTGATTGGCCGCATGCTGCAGTGGAATTCAAGTTCTCCAAAGGTAATAGCCCTCATGGAAGACCTCATCGCGAAGGAAATGGGTGATTTCCTCTTCCGTCTAATAGCTATTTATTTGAGTGGCTACAAAACCTATTCCGCCGCCGTGGCAATGTCCATTGAAGAGGAATTGCTTCTCTGGGATCAGCTATCCCTGCATTTTGAAGTCATTATAAATCGTTCAATGATTGAAATTGGCACTAGTAATTTTTACGCCACTACAAATGGTGCGATAGTCGAAACAAGTGATAGTGATTTCAGTAAAGAAACGATCGAAACATTGATGGCAAATCACTATACAATAAATGTGCATAGAAAAGTATTAAAAAATATGCGCCGAGAGAAACTCGATTCGCAGGAAAGTATTGAAAAATTGAAAAAGGATTACAGGGAATGCGGCGGAAATTGTGACGAGAAAAAAACTTTAAAGGAAATGTTCTACTATGCCCATGAAACTTCCAAACTAAATCTAGGCTTCAGTGCCAATTTCGACAACAACATTGTGAATCTGTCCGAAGAAAATGCCGAAAATTTGAAGCAGCAAATGGATGAGGCAAAATTGGCCGAAGCCGATGCGATTGAGGAGGCAAAGGAAATTTTTTCCATCGAAAAGGATGGGGCAAAAAAAAGCATTTTCGACCCGATGGACGGGGGTGACATCGACATAAAAAGCTATAAAATAGAAAATGATGGAAGTGATGAAAATGCAGGCAGGGAATTTAATGAGGGCCTGGAAAGCCTTAGAAGTGAGATGAAAAAGGGTGCATGTAGTCAGGCGCATAAGCAGGGTGATCCATTTCTTAGCCAAGAATTTATCCATGCCATAGATGAGGAAAAAGTGAAAGAGTTTACTGGTAAATTGAAGGAAAAGTCTGCGCAATTGAGGCAGCAAGCCTCCGTATTTGCGAATGAAATGAATGTGCTGCTTAATGCGAATGAATTTTCACAAACCTTCGGTGCCACCAAATGGAGCCGTCTTAGTATTGCAAATTCAATCCATCTTATATACGGGTACTACATTGGAGGGAAAAGAGCAAAAGCATTAAAATATATAACGGATCACCATCCGGCATTTGACAAAAAAAATCTAAGTCACTTGATTTCGCTGGCCGAAAGTTATATTTGCGCCATAAATTCCGTGCGGCATATCAGTAAAACAAAAAAAGCTTTGGATGCATTTGTGGCCAATCGCAATTCATCCACATGGGGAGAGGCTCTGTCCCTCATGCGCGCATTTCGCAGCGGAAAACTTTTCCAAATAAATCCCGATAATCCCTGCGAAAAGCATGAAAAATTAATCCATCAATTCTCACTAATTTTGGAAAAAATGTCACAAATTCGCCTCCGTCCCGATCAAATTCAAAAAATACATTTTATTTTCGATGCCGTGCAACAGAAAGGCGCGGGTGCGTCCGGAGTGCTCATCCAACAGCTCATGGGCAGTGGAAAGTCCAAGGCCCTCATTCCCGCACTGGTGCTGATGGCACTGTGCCTAAAGAAAAAGCAGCGCAGTGCAGGGAAAGAAAAAAGCGGTGAAATTAATGGGGACAGCGATGAAGTGGACCTTTACTCCTTTGGCTATCCGGTCATCGTGTCCCACATTACCCAGTTGCCGGCCGTGCTCAAGGAGCTTCCCTCCATTTTTAGCGAATTAAATATTACCGTGGAATACTTCGATTTGGATCTTAGGGAGCTGAGAAAGGTCCAGGGTATGCGAGATTTTCGAAAAAAATTGAAATTAATTATGAAGCAGAGGACCCGCGTTCCCGTCTTTACATCGCGCACACTCATGGCGCTAAGGACCCTCTTCCGCTCCTCCCAGCCAACAAATTCCAACGATGGCATGTACCTGAAGGAGCATCAAAAAGTTCGCGCACTTCTGCAAAAATGCACCGGCATATTCGACGAAATACACCTCACGGCGAATCCAAAGGAGGCATTTATCATCGAATCGACTGCCACCGAAGAAGCGCTAAAAATGCACATCGAGGAGAGTGAAATTAAATTCGTCACTCGTTTCATATTTGATTCCCTTCCTTCGGACTTGCTGAGTGCATGCAAGAGCAATCAGCAGAGCCAAATAGCTCCGCAAAAATTGCAAGCCAGCCTGAAGGATGCACTGCATATTCACCTAGATGGGCTGAGTAAGCCCAATTTGTCGCAGTTGAGCGAGAATGAAAAAGAAATACTCATTGCCTTTCTGGTCGGTGAATTTGACGGTAAAAATGACAGCGATGCAAGGGTGGAACAGGCAGTTATCGATGAAATATTGCAAAAGTGTGGCACCGATGAGGATCGGCGGCTTTTGCTTTCCCTGCGATCCTTTGCCTATCAGCTTATTCCGCGCTGTTTTCCGAGGGTTTTCAACAAGGACTTTGGCTATGATCCAAAGACGGGTGAGGTGATACCCTATGCGAATTCCCAGCCAACGAGCAGTAAGTTTCAAAATCCACGTGAGGTGATTTGCTACACCTGTCTTGCCATTCTGGCGGGAGGATTTTCCGACGGGGCAATTAGTGACTTTATCCTTAAGCTTTACAGGGAAGCATATGAGGCTGCCAATGCGAATACAAAATTTAAGGATACGTCTGCCTATAAATTATTTGAACGCTGCTTCCAGGGGTGTTATTTCGCCGACGGTCGGCCGCTGGACTTGGCGGGCGCAGTTGGGGTATGCAATGGAAACTTTAAAATTGCTCCAAATATCATAGGAATAGCTCGCCGGCATCTGGAAAGTGATGGAGGAAAGTATTGCATGAGAGCATTGACTAATGCCATTTGCATGGAGGTGGCCATTTGGAACCCGAGCTCCTTCACTACGCCGCCATCCACTATTGTAGAAGATCTATTCGGCATGAACGTTGCCATGACGGGCACCCCATCCAACCGCAGTGCCTATCCCCTATGCATGGCCCTGGATGACGCATACAGTCCCCAGGAGGGTTCCCTAGGCGCCGTGTGTACAAAATTTGTGGAGAACATAGAAAATGGAAATTCCTTCATCCACGCCATAGCCGCCGATGATTTTGCCGATTCGGCGGAGCGACCGGAGGGTGGAAAATCCGGGCTAACCGCCTCAAAAATATTGAATAAATGGAAAACGGACATTGCGAAAAGCAATAAAAATAAAGACAATAACCCCATTGGCAATTGCCGCATTTTTGTCGATTCCGGTTCATTTCTCATTTCCCAAAGGACGCGGCAAATCATCCGCGAAATCGCCGAATTTATCCGGGATGAAAAATTGGATGTTACTCACATCGAATGGTTTGATGAAAAGGCAAACGCATTTGTCATTGGGGAAGTTAAGGGCATTTTGGCGGCAAATGGCAATAATTTTTCAGTGAAAATTCTCAACGATGCGGCGAATCAGCGGCCGAGCGATGTGGGCAAAATTTTCACATTTCTCGACTCGGCCCACTCCACCGGGTCGGATCCGGCCATGAAGCGGGATGGCTATGGCATAATGACCGCAAATTTGCATACCATGAACATGTCTTCCTTTACGCAGGGAATCATGCGTGAGCGAAAATTTCTCGACATTCCCGGGCAAAAAATGGATCTAATTGTCCGCGATGATGCGTTGGCTGCCATCGATCTAAAGCCCAAAGAGGATAGTGAGTTCTACGACGGCAATGGGCAAAAAAACATGGCACTTGGAATTGTTAGGCATTTCACCAATAATACGACCGCTGACACCATCCATCAGCGCACCCAGGCCATACGGACACAGCTCAACGAATTAATTTCGCAGACCGTTGAGAAGTGGCTTTACGAATGTGCTCCCGGCAAAAAAAATGACAAATGTAATGTCGAAAAGCTGAGGGAATATGAGGCCGTATGGGCAAATTTTTCGGATTTTTTTCTTCAAACGGAATTATTTGACGTTAGCGGATGGAAATATTTGAGAGCTTTAAGTTCGACGCGCGATGGAATGTTAAATGCCTTCAATGAAAATGTGAAAAAACTGGAGTTGCGGCTGGAAAAAATGGCCACCACCCTTTCTCCCGAACGCATTGAGCGCATGAGAAGCGACATTTGCGAGATAAAAAATCGGGCAATGGCAAGCATAGAGCGCATTCCGAATGATGAAAAATCTCTGTCATCCCTTGGCGGCGGAGGAGAAGGCGAAATGCAGGAGGTTGAGCAGGAACTGCAAAATGAGCAGGAGCTAGAACAGGAGCAGGAAAAGGAACAGGAAAAGGAACAGGAGTTGGAGCAAACCCGATTGAATGAATTAACTTTACTGCTAAGTGGTTCCGAAAATTCCAGGCAAGACGTACCAATCAAGCCCACTCCACTGTTTGACAATCGCAAGATCGCCAACGGCGTCAATGTCTACGACTATTTTATGGGAAATTGGGCCCATCCCGGCAATCCCACCTCTGGATCAAGCAGTGCGAATGTTCCAAGGGATTTATTCACACATTTTTCCAATGCCGCAAATTGGCCGAACGGAAATAAGCAGCAGAAATGCATCTACGGAAAGTTCGCCGCATTTTTTAAGAAAAAGTTCTTCGAATCTTTTTTCTACTCCAAAAATTTTCTCCAGGCAGCGGAGGGTGAGACGTCAGTTTTTCACCGATCCCAAATTTGCGCCGACAATGCACTTATTTTTTGGGATGAAAATTGCGAAAACATTAAATGCGTATTTGTCTCCGGGAATGATTTGAGCCAAATAAAAGCGGCGATTAAAAGTGGGAAAATAAAGAATTGCTATTTGTGCACTGCGGCCGGTACTCCGCATGTAAAATATGACGGCGAACTTAGCGAAAAAGTAAAAAATTTCATCGAAGATGTTCGGTGGATGTCGCAGTTCTTCAATGGAGATGTCGATGGCATGAAAGAAAATACAAACAAAACATGCGAAATATTTCAGAGGGACATTAATTTTAAAAGCAACGGGGAAATGATTCATAACTTCCTCATGCTGCGCAGCGGCAATCCGAAAAAATGCTATCGCAAAATTCAAAGTTCAAAGTTGATCCGCAGCGGAAAAGTAAAAAGTACCACGCTGACCAATGCCCTCAACGACATTGGAGATAGCAATCTTTCCATGAATAAGTTATTCAATATTGTTACTAATTTGAATGATAGTAAGCCTATCACGGTGAATATTCTCAAGACTGTAATAAAGTTCGGGAAAAATATAATCTCCGACAATGCGAAGCGGATCGTAATTATAAAGAAAATTAAAATCAAGCTCGAAAACGACGATGAAAAAGATCAATTCATGCAAAGCATTATAACAAAGATTGGCAGCGAGGATTTGTTAAACTTATTCCTACGCGACGACGAGGATTCATTGGAAATTTTAGCCAAAATTTGCACATACTTTATCGAAAATAAAAACGCCAATGCGCTCATCGGAAACATAAAAGATCCGCGCATGCTCGCACTGCTCTGCATATGCGCCTGCAAAAAGCAGTCGGAAATTTTTCAGAATTTTGCAAAGCACAGTGCTCACTTGAAGGAATTTTTACAGGGAAAAAATGCTATGTGTGCGAAAATTCAAAGGTGCCTTTTCGGCAAAAAAATAACAAAGCCCAACGGGACAATGTTGAAAATTTGCCAGGAAATTAGCCAAGAAATAGAGAATGAGGAAAAAAGAAAAGAGATAGGTAAGCCGACGGGAAGAGTAATGAATGAGGAGGAGATGGAGGTTAAAACTACCTCATCGGAAAGGGCGAAGTTAAGCAAATGCTTGTCTATTATCTTTGCAATTGCCGCTGCAGTGGCGATTTTGGCGGCCATTTTTCTGCTTATTTCCTCATCTGGCGTTGGAATTTTGGCAATTCTTGCGTCATTCAGTGGCATGATTGGCGCAAAAATGCTCATTTTTACACCGGGCATCGCCTTTATGGCACTCACTTGGATATTCTATCGGCGCACAACTCCCTGTGAAGCGGATATTGGAGCGTAAAATGGAAAAAATACCCCGATCGCATCATTCAAAACCCAAGATTAATTGCCAGCATTGCAATGGCGATTACCGCTTTTGCAAAGGCCCAAATGCGGAAACGTGAAAAATCTTCATCGGTTAATTTTTTCAATTTTGACCCAATTGCATTTTAATTTGATTTACATTTGCAGCAAAATTTAGTAAACTGCTCTAAAGTGCTGCGTCTGAGCTACTTAGGCGCGCTTTTAAGGTAATTTTTTCACTTTATTGGAGCCGCTGTGCTTGGATTCACTAATTGAATGAAAGTCCCAAAATATTGGCCATAAAAAGAAATAAAACCAATAAAGCCATTGGATAAGAACGCCCGCCCGATTGCAAAAAGGATTTTGCAATCGGGCGAAAGAAAATATTAGACATAAATTAGAAGGAATGAGTGGGTCCGGCTTTGCCGGGCCTTTAAATAACGCCGCCGCTTTGCGGCGGCGCCAACTAATTCCGATTATATTGTACTAAATTCCGGTCGCATGCAATCGGGATAAAAATTTATTAAATTTTTCATCGGACATTGACATTCTGGATTTTATTCGCAAACTCATAAACTAAGGGGGTAATTTATGTCTGTCACATCTAGTTTGCCACAAATGGAAACTTCTGAAACTTCTGGAACTTCGCAAGCGGGAACTTCCAATTTGCCTTCAAACGATGGCACTCCGATCCCGCCCGTTGGAAGCAATGTGCAATGTGAGCCGGAGGGGTCCGCAAAGATGATTGACAAAATTCGAAAAATGGGACATGGCGTAGGCGATGCCATATCCTCGGGACTGGAGGAGATTAATATTCAACATAGACACGTGTCCTACTACAGCAATAAGTACGTAGACATTAATGCAGCAAAAAAAGAAATTAGCAGCGCTGTTGCAAAAGAAGAAAATAAAAAACAGCGTGACAAACTCAAAGAGGCGGCAATTCCAGAAGCAAGTTGGACATTCAAGGCGACGGTCATGCTTGCAATTGTGGCCGGTATTGGGCTCCTTCTTCTCAAATTTGGCCCGCTCATTTTCCTCTATTGTTCGCCACCTCTGCTCATATTTGGTGTTATCGGTGCCATCGCCTTCCTATTGCTAAAGCCGTGTGTCACGAAACGGATGGATTCAGTTAAGTTGCACAATGAGTACGCGAAATTGCTGTCAAAGGCCGATGAATTTAATTTTATATCCGATGGCACAGTGAAGGTATTTGGCGACGTGGAAATACCGTTGAAAGATGTGCGGGATGATTCATCAAATTGCTACAGCTCACTTAAAAGCCGCGTGGATCAGAGTGAGGTTGCAATAAAATTTACGCTCAATGGAATAAGAGATAATGATACATGGGAAAATTGCAGCGAAATGCTGAAACATACATTTCCAAACAGTGAATACACATGGAAATCAATTGGGGAGAGTGGAAAATTTGAAATAAAAAAGACGTCGAATGTGAACTATACGGAAGTGCTGAAGAACTATGTCAGTGAATGTAGAAAAAACAGAATTGTTCCAACACTGCGAGTAATCGACGATGGAATATTTCAAATTGATTCCCCTGAAGGCAAAACACAGGATATCGTTTTAAGTAAAATGAAGGGATATTTGAGCGAAGATCATTTGGCTCCATTGATAGATTTCATAGATAGCGATGAAAGAGCTGACTCTAGTAAGATGGGCATACACCTCAATTTGAGTGGAATCAGCAGCAGTAAGGAAAATGGGAAAAATTTCATTGACAGTCTTTCGAAATTTCTAAAGGATCACAGTTTCTGCTCTTATTTACCTTTCGAAGATGGTAACAACACGACAACAAGAACGGACATTGTGGGCATTCGTAAACTAACAAATAGTGAGGTGAGAACTGAGAAATCAACACCGCTGTCGGAAGAATTGTTGGAATCTGAAAGTACGCCGGAATAAAATTTTCCGTTGGACTTGTCCTCAGACGAATAGAAAAATCCCGATCGCCAAAAGAAAATACTTCTGCGATCGGGCGTTTCACTAATTCTCTAACTGCGAGTTCATTCGGGACAAGCAAATCAGCAGGCAGTGAGTCTGAAGGACAATTCTCCTTTTGAATTCTTCCAAGTCCTTATTTTCATCGTAGGCCGTGTGCAAATTTTTTTCATAGATATTGTAAATCGTCGTTTTCACTGCCATAATTACTGCCAGCGAAGTGAAAATTTGCGCATCGGGCGAACCTGAAATGATTGGAATGATCGACACTTCGTCGAAGGATATTTTTTTATTTATCATAGTGGATCTCCCTAATATGGAAAGGCTTTCAGCCGCAGCATGAGATGCCCGGCGAAGCCCGGATCAAGCTGAGGCATTTCTGAAAAATGTCAATGGAAAAATTAATAGTTTAGACTGATTCCCATGCCAAAGCGCCACTTGGAATCGTGGAGGGTGTGGGTGTGAATGGATAGTCGTGCATCCAATACCCATGCGGAGGAGAGTTGGCGAGAAATCCGGTAGCACTGCTCGGTGAGATTGCGGAGTCGCGCGTCGTAGCGCCACATAAAATCGATCCAATTGCGCGTATTAAATAGATAGTGGAGGGCGAGGCCATACTGGTCCGTCTGCTTGCGCCGATATTCATGGGAAAATGAGATGTGCCAAATGTTCCCGTCGTGCAGCGAAAATACCGTGCGAATTTCTTCCCATGCCTTTCGGTGGGTATTAATGCGATTGAAAAGTTTTAGCGAGCAAAATTGTGCCGGCTGCAGGCTCAGGCTGCCGTAGAGCTCTGCCAATCGCCTTTCGCCGGTTTCCGCATTGAAGCGAATGTCCTCGAAGAGATCCAACTCCATAATATTTTGGATTCCCATCTTTTCTCGCTGGGTTTGGAATAGATTTTGCAGGCCAATGCGCATGACATTGAGGGACGAAAGGGCATCGGTATTGCGCTTCTCCCAGAGGTCGATGGAGGGTAAATTGTCTCCGATTACTGTGTCATCGATGGGAAAAATGCGATTTCTTCCGCGGTCGCAGTGCGGGGAGTAGCGATATTGCAGGGTTGGAATGCAGATGTGGCGGACGCCCTGGATATCCCAACGCGGAACGGACAGGTCGAATTGCCCCAGAAAGTTTATTTGAATGTCGCCACCGACTTGCCACAGGCAGCGCGCATAGTCGCGGTCCAATTGATCTCTGTCATAGAATGTTACCCGCATGCCGGCCAACGGCTTTACCGTGAGGAACGACTTCCACCTAATGGGCAGCTCCACTCCCTGATAGGCGTCGACGCGGAAAAATGGAGAATCGGGAAACGGCTGTTCGTCCTTGGGCCTGGCCGCATTATTTTTCCGGCGGATGTGCGCCGCTTCTATGAAGCCATGGCGATAGAGCGGCCCATGGAAGAGGGGTTGGGAAATGCTATGGTAGCTTATTTGCGGAAGGCGCTCGACGGCCATTTCAAAGTCGTTGACTCGGGCGCGGCCCAAAACCGACAGCAATCCGCTATTATCCACGGATGTGAACTCGATAAAATGATCTGGAAATTGATCCTTTTTGAACTCATTTTCCGCAAAGTCCCGCTTCACCTCCGGATCGCTCCATAGGTGCAGTTCTCCGCGCACGGATTCGCTTCCATTTGAATTGTATCGAAATGTGGAATCAACGAAGTACCGGCATTTGTCGATGGGCCGATGAAAAATATCTTTGCCCAATTCTCCGCTGTCATTGATGATTCCGCTCTGCAGTTTGCCGATCATCCGGTGGCCGTCGCGCATTTGCCGCAATTCCACGGCTGGGCCAAGGAGCAGACCCCGCTTTCCGTAGGCGCTCAATGTGCCGCCGTAGCGGACCCACGGATTTCCATTGAATAGAACCTTTTGCTCGGCAAATATTCCCAGGGCATTGCGGTGGCCATAGCGGGCACGTAGGTAGAAGGGTGGGCCGTAGATGGGCTGCGAATAGCTTGGCAGCGTGGCAATCGGAAATTTTCCTATGCGGAACGTGGGCTTTGTAAATTGGAGAGTCCTATTGCCCGCGAATGATATTTTTTTTGCGGTGACGTGGATGGTTAAAGGTCCGGGCTCGCCGAAGTAGATGTGTCCATTAAGCAACTCCGTGTGCCGCTCCCCGTCCCGCACATAGCTATCGACCTTTTCGGCGGATCCATAGATTTGCCGATTTCCAACTTTCAATCCCTCGCCGGAAATGTATTTATCACCAAATTGATAGCCAAATGCATCTCCAATAATGACGAATAGCTCATCGCTAAATCGCACATTTCCATTTGCCCTCATGGATTCGCCGTCGTAGCTGAGTTGGTCGGCCACGACATAGGCATTCCCTTCCAGCTCTGCCTGCGCATTGCCCTCTGCCACTGCCACATTCTGATCGAAATCATAGTAAATGGGCACATCGGAACTAATGGTCAATGGCATTGCCGACAGTGGCAGTGAAAAACACAGCATGGAGAGTCCGTACCCATTTAAAATATACTTCAGCAAAGTCATAGGACTTGGGATTTTTGCAGATTTTTAATCGAAGTGCAACACCTATTCCGAACATTGGCAGCAACAATTTTTTGATTTTTTGCCACCGCATGGGCCGTAAATGGCATGCTTGCCAAGTCTTTCCTCGATGCGCAGAAGTTGATTATACTTGGCGATGCGGTCGGTGCGCGAAAGTGATCCGGTCTTTATTTGTCCCGCATTGGTCGCCACGGCGATGTCGGCGATGGTTGTGTCCTCCGTCTCGCCGGAGCGGTGAGAAATGACGGTTCCATATGCCGAGCGCTTTGCCAGCTCTATGGCGTCGAGGGTCTCCGTCAAAGAGCCGATCTGATTGACCTTTACCAGGATGGCATTGGCTGTATTTTCCCTGATTCCCCGCGCCAGGTAGGTGGGATTGGTCACAAAAAGATCATCTCCCACCAGCTGAATGCGGTCGCCGAGTATTTCCGTCATGCGTTTCCAGCCGTCCCAATCATTTTCGTCGAGGCCATCCTCGATGGAAATAATGGGATATTTTCGACAAAGTTTTTCATAGTAATGGATGAGGTCTTCGGAGCTGTGTTCCGATTGGTCTGATTTTTTAAAGACGTAGCGTTTTTTTTGCGGATCGTAGAATTCCGATGCGGCCACATCCATGGCAAAGAAAATTTCCTTTCCCAGCGCATAGCCAGCCCGTTCCACCGCCTCAACCATGGCATCTAGGGCCCCCTCATTGGAGGGCAAATTGGGTGCAAATCCTCCCTCATCGCCAACGGCCGTTGAAAGGCGCTTTTCTCTCAGCACGCCGCGGAGGGCATGAAAAACTTCCGCACCCATGCGGATGGCCTCGCGGAAGCTGGGTGCACCCTTGGGCATGATCATAAATTCTTGGAAATCGATGGGCGCATCGGAATGGGCTCCGCCGTTAAGGATATTCATCATTGGAACCGGCAATGTTTTTCCATTTACGCCGCCGATGTAGCGGTAGAGTGGCATGTTAAGGCACTTCGCCGCCGCATGGGCGACGGCCATGGATACGCCTAGGATTGCATTGGCTCCCAGATGCTTTTTCGTCGGCGTTCCATCCAAGGACAGGAGTAGTGCATCCACGCCGCTCTGATCACACGCACAGTGACCGATAAGTGCCGGAGCGATGGTCTCATTTACGGCGCGCACGGCGGCAAGGACGCCCTTGCCATTGTAGCGCTTTCGACCGTCCACATCCTTGGGAAGCATGGATTTTGTCGCACTGCTGTCCCGCAACTCCACCGCCTCATGTTCGCCGGTGCTTGCACCGGATGGAACGGCGGCGCGGCCCAATGTTCCATCGTCCAACAAAATATCCACCTCAACGGTTGGATTCCCCCGCGAATCAATGATCTCGCGGCCAATTACTCTCGCAATTTTTCCACACATAGCACATCCATTTTTCGTCTAAATGCCGTCCAGTCAAATGATAAAACAAAATTTATAAAAAATTTTTACCGGAAGAATTAAATCGTTTGTAGAAAAAGCCTTCCATTCACAGCGACGGCGCAAAAATCCCTTGACCGTGGGATATTTTTATCTAAACCCATGGCTGCGGGCAGCTAGCTCAGCTGGTTAGAGCAATCGGTTTACATCCGATAGGTCGCAGGTTCGAGTCCTGTGCTGCCCACCACGGGAGCGAGGTAGGCGGTGCGATTTTCGCCCATTTGCTCCATTTTCGCGATGAAAGTTGCCATTTTAAAGGGATGAAAATTTATTTTTCGGACTATATTCTTGCGGGAGATGCACTTTGATATTTTTAAGAAAAAATTGCTGCCTTGAATATTTTCCGATAGTTGACAGGTGGACGGAGAACTTTTTAGAATTGCGCGACGTATGGGTACCATGGGGCTGGAATGCAAGTGCGAGTTGTGCGCAACGGCGTCGAAATGTAATTTTCGTCAGCACTATTTAACTGAAAATGAAGTTGGTATACTTTCTCGAGCGGCCCAAACCAGCCGGGGAATTATTCTCGACATGCTTCGCCACGCCGGGGGCGGGCACCTTGGAATGGCCATGGGTTGCGGCGAAATTGGTGCGGTGCTCTTTGGCAAATTTCTCCGCATCAATCCGCGCGCTCCCCGGTGGATGGACCGCGATCGATTCATCCTTTCGGCGGGCCACGGCAGTGCGTTTCTCTATGCCTGGTTGCACCTGGCGGGATTTGACTTGTCCACCGATGAACTGGCCATGTTCCGCAAGGCAGGTAGCCGCTGCTGTGGCCATCCGGAGTTTTTTCGCGAAAGGCCCTTTGGCGTCGAAGCGACTACGGGCCCGCTGGGCCAGGGAATTGCCAATGGGGTGGGCATGGCGATTTCCCAGAAAAAATTTGCAAATACTGTGAAATCAAGGGGAATTCCCGCGCTCGGGTGCACCGTTTGCCTCGCCGGAGACGGCTGCATGCAGGAGGGGGTGGCGCTGGAGGCCATGCAACTTGCCGGGCATTGGCAATTGGACAATCTCATACTGATTTACGATTCCAATAGCATCACGCTGGACGGCCCAGCTGACCAATCGACCCGCTGTAACTGTGCCGCCATGCTCCGCTCATTTGGATGGCATGTGCAGGAAATCAACGGCCACGATGTGCACCAAATTGGCGATGCGCTCATCTATGCACGCACTAACGGACAGCACAAACCCCAGGCCATAATTGCCAAAACGCGGGCCGGAAAGGGAATTTCACGCCTGGAGGGAACCCATGCGGCCCACGGATGTGCCCTCGGGAAGAACGATCTCGCCGAAGCCAAGGAGGTGCTCTATCCCGGAGCGGGGAAGGATTTTTTTGTGGCCTCTGACGTGCGCAACTATTTTACCTTACTTTCAGCGCAGCGCAATAGCGTCTACGAAGATTGGCAGTATCGGCTAGAGATAATATTTGATTTTCATCCGGAGATTGTGCCCATGATCTTTGATGAAGACATGGGAGAGGATGAATTTTTTTCCTCCATTCCTCCGTTCGAAGAAGGTGCCATTGCCACCCGCGTCGCATCGGGAAAAATTCTTCAGTACATGGCGAAAAAATTGCCAAAATTGCTCAGCGCAAGTGCGGACCTATTTACTTCCACGCGCAATTACCTCGCCGGGGAAGGTGATTTTACTCCGCAAAATCCTGTGGGAAGAAACATCCAATGCGGCATCCGTGAGCACGCCATGGGTGCAGTTCTCAACGGCATCTCCTACGACGCAATTTTTCGCCCCATCGGCTCCACATTTTTGGCATTTTCCGACTATCTTCGCCCGGCCATTCGGCTGGCAGCTATGGCGCAGCTGGGAATTATCTACATTTTTACCCACGATTCCATTGCCGTTGGGGCAGATGGACCCACCCACCAGCCGGTGGAGATGCTGAGCAGCCTTCGGGCCATTCCCAATCTCGATGTCCTGCGCCCTGCCGACGGCGAGGAAACAATTGGTGCCTATGCCATTGCCGTGCAAAATCAGCGGAGGCCAACGGCTCTGATTCTTTCCCGGCAGGACCTGCCAATGATTGGAGAGGTGTCCGTTTCACTGCGGCGCAGCGGAACCATGCATGGTGCCTATGTCATCAAGAAAGAATCCAAGGACCTGCAAATTATTCTGATCGCGTCCGGCAGTGAGCTTCAACATGCGATGGAGGCATCACGGGATGACCCGCGGTGCCGCGTCGTTTCCATGCCATCAATGGAGGTATTCGAGCGGCAAAGCATGGAATACCGCGATGGAGTTTTGCCGCCAAAAATGGAGAATCGCATTTTCATCGAAGCGGCCCAGGGCATGTCCATGATGCGCTACGCCCGCCCGCAGTGGATTATCAGCGTGGAAAATTTCGGCGAAAACATGGACGGGGAAGATCTGATGAACAAAAGAAATATCACCGTGGAAGCCATCAGAGAAAAAATGAGCCAAATGCGAAGGGAATTGGCCTGATGCGCATTTGCGGTGGCCATGCCCGTGGAATTATCCTATTGAGTCCGAAGGGCACTCCGCTGCGGCCTACCACCGGAGCCCTGCGTGAGGCGGTATTTTCGGCCATTGCCAGTGAAATTGTCGGGGCACAATTTTTGGACCTCTGCGCCGGCATAGGAAGCTATGGCCTTGAGGCGATCAGCCGGGGCGCATCCGGAGGAACATTTGTGGAAAAAAATAGAAAATTTGTTCCTTTCCTGGAGAAAAATTTGCACAATGTTGCCCGAAGTACTGCCGTTGAATTGGATCCATTTCACATCATTGCATGTGACATGTTTACCCTGCGGAGTACTCCAAGGGCCGATGTCATCTTCATTGATCCGCCCTACGGCGCACTTCGCGAAAACCAAGGTCTGTTTATTTCCCGAGTGGAAGAACTGATTGCAAGTAATGGAGGAAGCATTTGCATCTTCGAAATGCCGTCTGATTTATTTCCAAAATTCTCGCCGTCAATTATTTGTAAAAATATTCTCGGGAAAATGCGTGGCCGCGATTCGCCTAAGGCACTGGTTTTAACTGGCGAGAATGAATGATGCAAAATGTGTAGGTAAAAAATATTCAATTTTTTCATTGACATTTGCCCTGTATTTCGCATAGGGTACGTGTGCAATGAAATTAAATTTAACAAATAGAATAATTTGCTGGCCGAAAATTCTCGGAGATGCAGAAAATGGGCAGAATGAATATTCGCAATCTCCATATCATAAGACGTTTCTGAGGCTTGTTTCCAAAAACGGGATACCCACGGAAGCAGAAAAAAATGATCTTTTGGAAAAGTACGATACTCTTGCAAAGAATCCGAAATTTCAAGCTGCATTTGTAATGACGCATTTGAAATTTAGCGTCATCTGCGGGATCATAGTTGCTGCGGCAGTTGCGGTATTTTTTGCCGCTTTTCTAGTCGTGCCTACACTGGCTAGTTCGGCCATTGCAGTGTTTTTCGTTAGCCTGGGACTTAAGGCGATTTTTATAATTGTCGCCTGTGTCGCTGGCGCTTTTCTCATTACCGCGGTAAGTACATACCTCATACGGTCAATGCCCTGCGTCATGGAGGCGCTGCACTATGAGTATTGGGCAGAAAAAGGTGATGAACTATGGGACGTGGTGCAAAAGCGTCAGGAGATGGAAGCCGCAAAAAAACGCGCTCAACAAACACCATAACAAGTAGGGTCATAACTACCTATTCTAGAATGCAGTCACACGTGATCTACTGCGGGAAAATGTTGGTCCATGTGAAGAATACATGGGCCGTTGGCAGCGCAAATATCAGGCTATCGAAAAAATCCAGGTAGCCGCCGATTCCAGGGATGCATTTTCCAGAATCCTTTGTATGGGCGACGCGCTTGATGGCGGACTCAAAGAGGTCTCCCATGGTGGCAACAATCCCAATGAGCAGGGATAGGGCGATGCAGTGTTCCCACCCCATGGCCAATGGGAGTGATTTTTTAAGGGCAAAAATTTTCAGCAGTGCGCCCATTCCAATGGAGGCAAGCATGCCGCCCACAAATCCTTCCCAGGTCTTTTGGGGACTGAAATTTTTTAGCATTTTATGTCTTCCGATGGCGGTTCCAACGAAAAACGCGCCCACGTCGCCAAATTTGCAAATGCAGATAACCCACAGTAGCAGTAGGAGTCCCTCCATGGAATCAACGGCGCTGCGCATGATCAGGCTGCCAAATTGCAGCGCAAATGGCACATAAATCAGTGCGAGCAGGGACGGGACAAAGGGCAAAATAATTTTCTGTGGTTGGCCCAGTGAGATGCAATGGGAAGCGATGGCGATGCAGGCTATTGCGAAAAGCCAGACGCCGCTTTGCAGCGGCGGCAGATACCAGGAACCCAAAATGATGACCGCCGTCCACATGAGGGTATGCGCTCGAAGCATATCCGTCCCTGATTGCTTTAAAAAATTTTGAAACTCCACCTGCGCTCCCATGCCACCGAGGGCAAGCAGCCAAACCATTCCCACATCTTTTCCGCAGAGAAGCGCGAAAAAAATCACCAGCAAAAGCAATGCTGTTCCAGTCATTCTCCGTTTCATAGTGCAGGTGAGGCCATCGAATAAGTGGAACTAAGTCAAGTTTTTGCCAAAAATTTAGCGGCGCCGCCAAAACCAGTCGATGGAAATGGGCATTGAGTGTAAAAAATTTTTAAAAGACTTGCGTGAAGTATCGGACGGTGGTTCTATAGGCTCCTATGGAAATGCACATGGGGCATCATTGCTCGGCGTTTCCTAGAAAATTATTACTACAGCGGGAAGGATGGACACATGGAGATATTTTTACAATACATTGTTTTATTTTTACTCTTTCCGCTCCTGATTGGCCTATCGTCCTATTTTTCTTTCCGTCTACGATGGCCGCAACTTCGATTCCTAGGCAAGGGGTTTTCCCATGTGCTGGTGAAAGGTGGAAAGACTGGAGGGATGAGCAACTTTGCTGCCGTCGCAACCGTCGTTGGCGGAAATCTTGGTGCGGGGACCATTGCGGGGACGGCGCTTGCGATTGCAATGGGAGGTGCCGGTTCCATTTTTTGGATGGTTGCCATCGCCATTTTTTGCAGCATTCTTAAGCTCATTGGCGCATCATTGGGGGCATTTTATCAGGAAGAAGGAAGGGATGGCAATTGCGTTGGCGGACCGATGTTTTATATGAAGAAGGGAAAATTGCCGTCAGGACTAAGTACGTGCTACTGCCTATTTCTCATCGGTGGATCACTTTCCGTGGGAAATCTCGTTCAGATGAATTCCTTTCTCAACTCACTCCAAAATCCCACATTTGCGATGAAGGTGATTGGAATCATCGCGCTTGCCATCCCGGTAGGAATCATCCTGTCTGGCGGGCTAAAGCGCTTTGCCAGTTTTATGTCCTGCTCCATCCCAATCATTGGGGTGTTCTATATCATTGCCTGCCTCATTGGCATTATTGTTCTGAGGCAGCGCGTTATTCCCGTGATTGGGGAAATTTTTAATGGCGCTTTCACGCTGCGGGCGGTTGGGAGTGGAACATTTGGATTTGCATTTTTGCGCGCGCTGCACGTTGGCATTTCCCGCGGATTATTTGCCACCGACATCGGACTAGGCCTCGCCGCCATTGCCCATGGGAACGTAAAGGACGACATTGCAAGTTCCATGATGCGCGCCCAAGTGCAGGGGCAAATTGCACTCATTGCTCCCGTCATCGTTGCCGCTATTTGTTCCGTTACCGGCATATTTATCCTCTGTGCGGCACCCGACTTTTCCAAATCGGCCAGTCAAATTTGTGTCGATACATTTGTATTGGCATTCAAAACGCACTACGCGGGTCTTTTTATTCCATTCATTATCTATTCCTTTGCGCTGACAACCATCCTCGCATGGGCATGGTTTGCGGAGCATGTGTTTTTTTTCTACGAAAAGCCACAGCTCAGACTCTACTATCGGGCACTATTCATTGCCGTGCTTCCCGCGGGTGCATTTGTTCACAATCGCCTGCCGTGGAATTTGGCAGATATCTGCATCTGCGGGTTGCTGTTGTCTAACCTAACCTCCATGTTTCTTCTGCGGAAAAAGGCGGAAGAGATTCAAAGTGCAAATTAATTAAATTGTTTGGCTATATTTTCCGTGGTCCGACCGTGTTGCGGCTGCCTGAAAAGATCTAGGTGGTTCCCTTGCCCATGGAGCGGGTGTGGTTGATGTAGCCGGCAATGGCAAAGGTAAAATAGCCCAGGAAAAGAAATCCAAACGCCCACTCGTGCTGGTAAAAATTGCACATGGCAATTCCAAAGTTGGATATGAACCAGACACGGTAGGCGGTGCGCACCTTTCTGCGCGATAGGATGCATGCCCCCGTTAGATCCAGTATGGCAAAAAACCACTCCACATAGCTGAATATCATGGCATTACCTGTATTGGTTAGTGTAATTTCGCCAAAAGGATAAATTTCGAAATGGCAAATCGCACGGAGTGCGAGTAATTGCAATGGCAAATTTTCCCATAGAAAAAATCATGGGGTGACGCAAATGGTGAAAATTCTCCGAGTCAAGTGAAAGTTTGAAAATATTTTCATGGGCCAAAGATCGCCTTGAAAAAAAATGGGAAATGAAAAATTTTCTCACCTCGTATGTGCTCCTCTATGAGTGAATTTCCACCATCATTGGAACCAATTCCTAGACTTCTTCCGATGGCGCATCGGAGTTGTCCAATGTCCGAATTATTTCCCGTATAACAAGCGCGTACTCGGTTTTAAATTCCCCGAATTCGTCTTCGCCGAGCATGTTTTTCACTTTGCTTTGGAAATTAATTTTCACTATTTCTTCTTCTATGGTATCTTCTCTGACATTTTCATCCATGCTTAAAAATTCTGCAAACATCGATAGGGCGTTGCCGAATGTGACTTCCTTTTCTGCCTTGGCAATGTTAGTTAAATTTGTGGGCATTACATAAATTTCATCGAAAAGTTCTGATGCCCTTTTTCGAATTTTCGAATTTTTAGATGTAGTGCTATTTTCGGAGCGCTGCTCGGCAACGAATGCCGCTTTTCCCAGCGGTGCTAAAATTACAAAGGCAATCAGTTCTGGGACAATTGGTATCAGTTTTGAAGATATCAGAATACCTATCAGTCCAAAAACGGTACAAACCGTTGGTTTGACTGAATTTATCAGCATTTTCTTCATGTCTTGCCAGATCGTTTGGTCGGCTCTCTGATTCGATTTGCCGAGTATTATCGCCCATGAAATCTTTGTTTCGCTCAGGAAATTTTTAAATCCTGACTCGATATTCGTTACACATTTTTTTAAACTTTTTTTGCAATTTTTGGCTCTTTTCTTTAAATCACCTGATTTAAGGGAAGGGGTTTCAGATGTTGATTTGCTCATAATTCGGCTCCTTTCGTGTCCATACCACCCATTGTGCGAAATGCCTTACAGCTGTCAACGGTGAATTTTTAATTTCGAGCAATTATTAATCCGCTAATAGCGAAGAAATTAGCCCCCATTGCCCATGCGATTTTCTCAAAATTGAAATTGTCAATCTGTTTCGGCGGCGTTCTTGTCTCTTAATTTTTCGTGGGAAAACTTAAATTTCTTGCACGCGACTGGATTTAGTGTCGCGCGTGCCATTTTTTGTGCCATCGATTAAGTTTAAAAAAGCTTGACAATTGATCAGATATTGCTGTTTTGCGCGGCATGATGAGTGACCCTAAAGTTAATGCGGGTGCGTATTCCTTGAAATTCGCAAATGAATTAGCTCAGGCCGAAGCCGCTTTGATTCGAAAGATTCGGATTAGGGCCTATGTCCCGCTTGGGATTGCGATGTTGCTGTCGGCGGCGGCGATTGCCGTTGCCGTGCTCTGCTTTCCACTGTCCAGTGCCGCCGCCATTGGCCTATTCTGCGTTGCCGCTATTTTGCTAGGCGGAGGAATAATCCATGCGGTAGTGGTTCATAGGCGGAAAGATTTACAACTTTTCATGGGAAGCATGAAGGAACTTCTAGAGCCATATTGGGAAAACTATAAAAGTGCCTGGCAAGCGTGGGATGGAAAACTTTCCAGCGGAGAAAAAAGGAAATTTTCTCAATGTGTACCCAATGACCCCTTTCAACTTCCGATCGTATGCGATGAAAAAGCGCTTCGCAGGAAATTTTTCCACATAGCGGATTGCTTTAACCGGATTTTGTATGATAAATCTATAAGTGACAATGCATGTACAATGTTAACGCAAAACTTCATTGAAACATTAGCTATTTTACCTGAAAAGGAACTTAAAATATTACTTACAACACCACTTAATAAATTTGGATACACGCTTATTTCCATATGGGGTAATGAATCTTGCGACCAATATTGGAAACGCTGTGATTTTTTTATGCAATCAATGGCGAAATTGAACATAAAAGCACTGCGAGATTGCTATTTAAATTTATTTTTAGAATTAAAGAATGAGCCTAATTGGACTCGTCTTGCCATTCTATGCGCCTACGCAAGTGACTCAGAAGTGCTGAGAGAAATATTAGACATATTGGCCGAAGGCAAATATGTCCAATTGGAACACCTGCTCAAATGCACAGGTGGCAGTACGATATTAGGCGCCGCAACTGTGAATTATGCAGGGAAAAATATAAATGATATATGTGAAAAAATTTGGGATTTTCTTTGGAAAGTTCTTCCAGAAGAAGACTTAAAGACGCTTTGTCTAACTAATGAGAAAAATGAAAAATTAGCAATATTAAATTTTTTACGCTTTCAAAGTAGTATTTTTCTTAGAAGGAAATGTTTGGAATTCATTGGCAAAGCATTTAACGACGATGAAAAAGATAAGCTTTTCATTGGTGATGGCTTTTTGAACTTTATCTATAGTAAAATAGTATATCATGCTGAAAATGATCAAGAAAGAGATGAAATAATAGGTGAAATAACTGGAGTGTTTGGTAGCGTTAGGCTTAACCAATACTTCGGAGAGGGCCCAAAGCTATACATTAATGGTACGGTAGAAACGATAGAAGAAAGTTGCAGAGGAGCTGAAGAATTTATAGCATTTCTCTCTAGAAAATTCGATGTTGATTTTAGCAAAATAGAGATAGTTAAAAAAATTAATGAATCGCATTCAAGTGATACCAGTGAGGAATATAGTAACGATATCACAGCTAAAGGACTTGATGAGTCAAATTCTGACATCGGTGTGGTTTATGAAGGAAAAGATTTGAAATCTTTGCCACTTTTTATGAATACAATGAAAGGTCTCCTAATGCCATATTGGAAAAATTATAGGCGCGCCAGGCATGCGCGGTTCGCAATTTTTTCCGACAAAGGTAGGAAAAAATTGCCAACCGATGTACCCCACGGCCTCTTTGACCTTCCCGAGGAATGCGACGAAAGTATTCTTCACAGTAAACTTTTGCACATAGTGAATTGCTTCCATTGGGTTTTAGATGATGAATCTATAAGTGACGAGGAGTGCGAAATATTAATGCGAAATTTCAGCAATGCATTAGCTAATTTATCTGAAGAAGAATTTAAAATAATACTTACAGTACCATGTGATGAATTTGGTTATACGCTTGTTTGTTCATACAACTGTATGCCTGCAATTCAATATAGAAAGCGCTGTGATCTTTTTACGCGAATAATGATGGAACTCGAAGTAGAAACGCTGCGAAATTGCTATTTAAGTTTATTTTTGGAGCAAAAAGGAGAGTTTGGGTGGACTTGCTTTGGTTCCCTATGTGGCTATGCGAGTGATCCGAAATTATTGGAAGAAATATTAGGTATACTGCATGAACGCAAATGTGTTCAATTGGCACATGTAACTGAATGCGGGGGGGAAAATACAATATTAAGCGCTGCAATCAGTGGTTTTGTAGAGAAAAATGTGAGTGATGCATCTGAAAAAGTTTGGAATTTTCTCTGCAAAATTCTTTCAGACGAAGAATTAAAAAAGGTTTGTCTAACTATTGAAAAATACGGGCATTTGGCAATTTTGCAATTTTTACGTTGGCAAAAGAACCTTGATCTTGGAGTGAAATGCCTAGAATTCATAGGGAGGGTATTTAATGACGATGAAAAAGATCAGTTGTTCGTTGGCGATGATTTTTTAGATTTTATTTTTTTTGCAACATTAAATAAAAGTGATGAGACGAAAAATAAAATAATAAATGAAATAATTAAAGTATTTGGTGAGGATAGAGTTAAACAATACTTGAAGAAAAAATTAAATTTGAATGTTTATTGGGTAGTTAAAGCTGAAGATGTTGAAACATTTACAGCACTTCTCCGCAAAAAACTCAATGTCACTACTAGCAATATAAAGATAATTAGAGAAGAGTGGTAAAATTAGTTTCAGCGGTACCAATTGAGAATAATTCGCGTGACAACTAATTGCTTTTTGCGGCTACGGAGGGTGCCTTAATTCATGCATTCTCTTTTTTAGCCATCGATTAGAATTAAAAAAGCTTGACAATGTCTATCACGTTCCTATGATCGCTGCGATCATGACTAGTTCTAAAGTTGGCGCTGACGTAGGGGTGCACTCTTCGGAGTTTGTAGGGAAATTGAACGAAGACAAGTGCGCTTTGATTCGCGAAAATCGGCTTGATGCCTATGTCCCGCTTGGGATTGCGATGCTGCTGTCGGTGGCGGCGACTGCCGTTGCCGTGCTCTATTTTCCACTGTCCAGTGTCGCTGCCATCAGCCTATTCTGCGTTGCCGTCGTTTTACTATGCGGAGGAATAATCCGCGCGATAGTGGTTTGTGGAAGGAGAGAATCGCAAATTTTGAGACTTTTCTTGGGAAGTATGAAGGAACTCCTAGAGCCATATTGGGAAAACTGTAAAAGTACTTGGCAAGAATGGTGTGCAAGATATTCCGACGAAGATAAGAAAGAATTTCCAGACCATGTACCCAATGATCTCTTTCAACTTCCAATCGGATATGATGAAGATACATTTCGCAGGAAATTTTTACACGTAGCGATTTGCTTTGCTCTGACCTATGAAAGTGGAATCATTACTAATGCTGAATATGAAGCATTGATGGAGAATTTTGTTGCCGGGCTAGCGATCTTACCCAGGAGGGAATTTGAATCATTACTCACAGTACCAGTTGGTGAAGATGGCATTGCAGTTGTGTCATTATGTGGCAAACCTGATAATCGCGCAAGTCGAATGTATTGTAATCTTTTTATGCGCGCAATGACTAAATTAAAAATAGAGACGTTGCGAAATTGTTATTTAAATTTATTTTTAAGCTACAATCCTACTCGCTTTTCTGGTTTATGTAGCTACGGTGAAGATCTGGAATTGTTAGAAGAGATATTAGCGCTACTGGCCGATGGCAAATACGTTAAATTGGAGCATTTATGCAAATGCGAATATGGCAATACAATATTAGATGCTGCGACCGATGGGTATAATTGGAAAGATCAAAAGGCTGTATGTGAAAAAATTTGGAATTTTCTTCGCAAAGTTCTTCCAGATGAAGACTTAAAGAAGCTTTGTCTAACTGAAGAAATAAATGGTAACGTAGCAATTTTAAATTTCCTTCGTTGGCAAAAGAGTTTTAGCCTCAGGGAAGAATGCCTAAAATTTATCGGCACAACATTTAATGATGTTGAAAAAGATAAGCTTTTCATTGGTGATGACTTTTTGAATTTTATTTATAGTGGAATTATCTATAGTGGAATGGCATATGATGAAGGCAATCAAAAAAGAGATAAAATAATAGGTGAAATAACTGAAGCATTTGATGAATCTAGGCTTAAACGATACTTCGAAAAGGGCCAAAAGCTATGCATTAATGGTACTGTGAAAACGATAGAAGGAAAGTGCAAAAAAGCTGAAGAATTTATAGCATTTCTCTCTAAAAAATTCAACTTCGATGATAGCAACATAGAGATAGTTCAAAAAATTAATAAACCGAAGTCAAGTGGTACCAGTGAAGAACATAGAGCTAACATTACGGCGGAAGAACTCGATGAATCAAGTCCTAATATCAGTGTGGTTTAAGGAGAAAAAAATCTGCAAATTTTGCGACTTTTTATGGATAAAGTGAAAGGCCTTCTAGGGCCATATTGGGAAGGCTATAGAAGCGCCTGGCAGTCGTTTTACGCAAAACATCCTGCCAAAGATAAAAAAAAATTTCCGGACAATGTACCCAATGACGCCTTTGACCTTCCCGAGGGATGCGACGAAGATATTTTCCGCAGTAAACTTTTATACATAGTGGATTGCTTTGATTGGATCTTTTTTAGAAAATTCACAGATGATGAAAATGAATGTGTAGTATTTATACAAAATTTCATCGCTGCGTTAGCCACTTTAAATGAAAAAGAATTTGAAATGTCACTTACGATAGCACTTAATGGAAATGGCGCTACGCTTGTTCAGCCATATGTCGGCGAAACAATTAGACATCGATATAGAAGGCGCTGTGATATTTTTATGCAATCAATGGTGAAATTAAACATAGAAACGCTACTGAATTGCTATTTAAATCTATTACTTAAATCGAATAGTAAAGTTAATTGGACTCGCTTTGCTCGACTATGTGAGCATGTGTATGATCCGAAATTGCTAGAAGAAATATTACCCATATTCTCCAATGGCAAACATGTCCAGCTGGCCCACTTAACCAAATGCGCAGGTAGCAATACAATATTACATGCTGTGGCTGGTAAACATGAAGAAAAAAATGCAGATGCTGTATGTGAAAAAATTTGGAATTTTCTTTGCGAAACTCTTTCAAAGGAAGATTTAAAGGAGCTCTGTTTAACTAAAGAAAAAAATGGACAAGCAGCAATTGTAAATTTTCTATATAACCAAGATAACCCTGTTCTTAAAATTAAATGTATAAAACTTATCGGCGAAATGCTTCGTGTCGATGAAAAAGATCAGTTACTTATCGATAGTCAGCTTTTGGATTCTATCTACTGCATGGTATCATGCGTGAATGATGAAGGAATAAAGGACAAAATCATAAATATGATAGTTGCAATATTTGGTAATGAGAAAATTATTCAATATTTGCAAAAAAAATTAGCATTAAGTGTCATATTACAGGAACACCCCTATAAAATGGTCAAAGAAAAAGATGAAAAGAGAAAAATCAATGAATTTAAAGCATTTCTTTCTAGAAAGTTTAAAATCAATGTTGACAACATAGAGATATGCACACGAATTTTTCGTGGGAAGCATATTGGTGGTTTCTACGACAATGACGATGACTAACTTAGGAAAATAATGCGATTTCCATCTTCTCTAACAAATTCCATATTTGCTATTTCTGTGAGTAAATTCTTAATTTGCAGTAGAGATTCCTTGCCAATGCGTTTTTCCCCCTCACTCAGAGACTTCGCCTTTGCACTGTCAATCAGCCCAAGCTTTTGGAGAAAGTTAAAGGCTTTGGTTAGGACATTTTGTTCCTGGTCTTCGTCGGTGGACTCGGGAGAATTGATCAAATTGTCAATCTCGCCGGAAAGCTTTGCAGCTTTCCCTATGACTTTTGGATCGAAAAAGTGATTTCCCTCTTCGTAGCAGCGCGTTAGCCAAAGTACTGTGCCGATCACTGCAGCGAACAGCGGAAGAAATAGAAATGCTGAACCGATCGAAAGTAAGCCGCAGCCACATATGAGGACAATGAGAAGCAGCGATGAAACCACCGCAGTGACAATGGATCGTACCACTATGTCCATTGCATGATTTGATATTTTTTTATCAACGTCGCTGCTGGGTTGTTCGATCATTTCATTGTAAATTACATTTCCGCGAATCTTTCTGCTGCACAGAAAGTTTTCAATTCCCATTTTAAGTCGTGCCAACTTTGGTTCTACGCTACTTTGGTAGACTTTTTCGGCTTCGGATTTGATTTCGTCAAATTTATTGATAATTTTATCCATGGTTTTCTTTTATTTTCCAATTGAACTTAAGTTTTGCCTTGCGCGATTTTTTTCTTGCCCTGAAAAATTCACCCGTAATTTCCCGGAGCATACCCATTCCTTTTCGATCTGAGACTATTATTTTATGAATTGTGAAGTAATTGTCAACGGCGAAATTTTTTAATTAAATTTCACGAATGTATTGCAGGGCAACTGTTTGTTGCCATTCAATGGCGTAGCGTATATTATTTTTTTTAAGCTTTTGCAATTGATCGCGCAGTTTAGCGGTAATTTTGAAATTGGGTCATGGCGCAATGTTCCGGCCCGGAACTGGCAATTTCACCTGCGGCTTCGACTTCGGCCCATGGAATATTCGAAAAGGCCATTGCGATCGTCGAAAAATAGACCTAGAAGGCGGCGATGATTGCACTTTTTCAGCACCTTTTACAGAAGTATCGCCGCTGACTTTTCGTGGCATCGATCAAGGTTAAAAAAAACTTGACATTTGTGTAAATATTTCCTAAGGCAGCACTGCTATGAGCCAAAGCTTACTTTCTGAAAACGTGACATTTAACGCCGATACCCAGCGCAATCTCACATGTTTCATCCATCGCGCCAGCAATTGCGAAGAATTTGTATTCACGAAAGAATTCACAGGGAATAACCTTGAAACTAGGGAAAGTTTCTTGAGCGTACTCAGTCAACCCATGACCTGCTGTCGTTCCTCAGACGAAAATAACATCGGAATAGATTTCGACTTCTTTTGCGTATTTATGCAATACAGTAATGTGCCAGAAATAGCAATTTTCATTCTGTTGCTTGCGAGCGACGATGACGTAAAAAATATACTGCTTTTTAGGCTTAATAATATCCCAATTTCTATGAAAAATTATTTCGGTGATATTTTTGTTTGTAGATGTGAACTTTTTCGCAATTACTTGCGCAACGAAGTTGCGCTAAGTATCTTACTTTCAGACCTAAAAATCAACATGGACATCCATAGCATTTGCAAAATTTTCGAAATCATCTACGACGGTGTCACCGAGAGTGCGCCCGCCAATGGACAGTATTGCTCCGTGGCGGAAAGTATTTTTTCAATGAATTTCCGCGAGACCAAAAAGGCGCGCAGTGTGACATTTTATGACCTGCTATTCAATCCAGATGGAAAGTTATGTGCTTCCCATACCGTGTTAGAATGCATTTTAATGCTAGCGCATTTAGGGACTAAAATCCATTGTTTCACAAATTCATTTCTATGCTATGGTGCAGATGGAATTCCAAGTGATTGTCATTTTCTTAAGTATGATCTTAGAACAATACTGGAATATGTATTTATATACAATCCGTATCGTCCTGTAAAGATCATTAATTTTTTTGATACGAGGGCAAATCAGCAACAAAGCAAGGAAGAGAAAGAATGCATCAGGATCAACCACCATATCATAAAATACGTTGCAATCATGGCCTGCGCATTGCCCAGGTTCTCCGAACGATGTAAATTGCGGGAAAGTATGCTGGAGACAATCGGCAATTTCTACGACAAATTTAAAAAAGCCTTTTGCGAAATCCCCAGCTGCCCATTATTCGAGGGAATTTTTTTCCTGTACAGCTACTTTTTTTTCCTAAAATTGAACGATGAATCTCTGATCGACGCTCAAAACTCGGCCGAGAGAGAGGTGGAAAATTCTCCAAATTTATCGCCGCCGCTGGAATTGTCATTTTCGAATCTGCGCCTTCTTTTACACGATACTGCCCGAACTAAGTTTGTGGAGTTTTCCATTTTTGTCCTCTTCCGGGCAAATCTACTGAATCAATTTATCCAGTCGTGTACCGGCCGCGAAAAGGCACTGCTGGCTGCCGTATTTCTACGGGATAAGTTATCTCCAATTGCTTGGAATGGGCTCATTTATTCATTTTCAAGCGCGCAGGTAGAAGGCGCCAAAAATGAAGAAATTTTAAGAGTCCATGGTAGCAAAATCGGAAAAAATACTGTCACGTTCTGTAAGCGCTTCGGAGTCGTCGCGTTTCCAGAGGGATTAGATTTCTACGAAATCGTCGGAAGTCAACTTCTGCAAGGGATTGCAGATCAATGCACTCTCAATTCAGTTCTTAGCAAAATTGTCGCCTATGAAAACTCACCCTCATCCACGCCCATCTAAGTTTCATCGGCAAAATTTCCATCGCCGTGGCCGCCTCGTGCGCCATGGCGGCTAATCCATGGGTTCGACACATGGCGACGGGGTAGAAGTGCCCATCGGGGCGGATACATTTTCCGCTGCGGCATATTTCGCCCGCCATGAAATGGACGGTATTCGAGGCCAAAATTCTCTGATATTTTTCCATTTACAAGCCGCGGTGTAGTTCCATAATGGAGGCCATTTTCCATCGCAAACGGTGGGAATAGTCAGGATTTGCCTATGAAAAATGTTCTTTTCCCTCGCTTTAGTGACGAAGGTCTCTGGACAAAAATTGCCCTTGGAATTATACTTATGTTTGTGCCAATTGCCAATCTTTTGGCATTCGGATACCTCTATCATTTTCTCAAAAATCCACGCTACACAACGGATGGCGGAATCCGCTTGGACCAGTGGGGAAACTGGATAAAGCTCTTTACCGGTGGAGTGCGGCTTATTTTATTTTTAGCAACCTATGTGTGCGTTGCCTGTGGCCTATCCATTGCAGGACAGTGGCTATTTTTCCTCGGCAGCGTGGGCCATCTCTATGCCCACTGGTTTCGGCTATTCCCATTTTTTCTGGCGATTTTGCAGCCACTGCTTCTCACGGCGCTCTTTGTCTACCAGAAACGTGAGCGCCTGCGAGATATGCTCAACGTGGCGCGCTGTGCCCACTATCTCCGCTACATTTGGTGGCCAATGCTTTGGCCCGCGCTGGGATTCGTTGGGCTGCAAACGGTCTGTGGCGCCCTCTACGGCATCGCGTGGTTTGCCGGATTTGGCATTGTCTTTGCCAGTTTCAATGAGCTGCTCCGCCACTTCGGCGAGCGCATCGAAGAAACGGGAAAGTCGTAGGCAATTGCCGCCGCAGATGCGGCCATTGGCCGCTCATTTTTTCTAGGAATTAACGCGAATCGCAAAATTCGTATTTGCGGTGTGATTTTTTTGAGTTGTTTGAACGCAGGCAAAAAAATAAAGTTGGACGCTATGAAAATAATACCGATGAATGACGATTATTGGGTGCATACGTGAAAGCACCATAATCTTTCCAAAATTATCAGCATTATTTTCGATTTATTGATTTTGCTACATAGCATGTTAGGTGCGAATGAGTGATTTCTAGTGGGGCATTTAAAAAAAATATAAGTTTTCTATTGCAATGCATGTAAATTTTAATACGATAGCACCCTATGAGTTCGAATTTACTTCAACGTTCGATAGGTTCAAGTTCTACGCCTTCGCACTATCAATCAATTGACAATGGCGACAAAGTTTCTCACCATAGAAATGTTGCGTCAAAAGCAATAAATGCGATTGTTGAGCATATTTTAACATTTATTAAAAAATTAACTGCTAATCGCGACGGATATAAGCAATTTTCTTCCAGCGAAATCATGAAATGCAAAAAAGAAACTGAAGATATGTGTAATAAATTTGAGGATGTAGACAAAGCAGAATTGCGGAAAAATTTTATTGTTCCATTATTATGTGACAAGGAAGCTTGCAGTACCGCATTTTTCGCATCCCTATTGCAATGCAGTGAATTTAAAGACGATATTACTGATGAAAGAATGATTAATATTTATACCTTGTTTGAACAAAAGAATATTATAGGCTTTTTTCGCAATGTTGATCTGAGAAAAGTCGAATCATTTTTTTCCCAGAGTATTGATAGTATCGAGACTATTCTAAGCCAAGACGCGGGTACCATTAAAGATTTCTTTGATGAGAAATTGGAAACTATAGAGTACGTCATGCAGCAAAAAAAAGAAGACATTCCAGGGGTCTGTTCGGCCATTGCTTCACCGCAGCGCGGTATAGCCATTGCCTGCATAGAGAATCAGAAGCATAAAAACTGCAAACTAAATGGAAGTATTTTTAGTAAATTAGCGGAAAGTGAAAAAAATATCCACATACTAGATCAAAAAGAGCTTTATTGTAACGGGTTTGCGCCAATCGTCTTTGACGAAAGTTATAAGAAAGAAGGATCCTATGTGCAAGGTGAGCGATTTATGAATTCTCCTGTCGCAAATCAAGGAGGAGCCCTGTCAAATATTGATGCGCTATTTGCTCCAGAAACTTCTGAGGAGGAAATTGAACAAATAATGGAAAATGCCGCAATTGTGCAATTTCAGGATATGAATCGCAACGGGTTTACAAAAATCATCATCGGCGGCAAGGCAATAGAAATGCCGCTAGAGCCAAGAAAAAAATCAACACACTTCATA
>JAIRXK010000043.1 GCA_031268315.1 Puniceicoccales bacterium
GATGCTCCTCCGGTTGGAGATCCTGCCATAGGAAATATTTTCCAATTGTCAATGCATAAATACCTCATCTGTAGACAAAAAGCATTTTACCACCGGAAATGGGCAAAGATGATTGGCCAGCCGTGGGCCATGGAATTTAATGCTTTCTCTAAAGTGTTGCGCCTTAGATACTTAGGCACGCCTTAAAGTAGTTAGTGGGCCCGGCGAAGCCGGGCCTTTAATTAACGCCGCCGCTTTGCGGCGGCGCGCTTACTTATTTTTTGCTCTGAAAACGGCCCAACTTCCAGTGCAGTTTCAAGAAACACCTTCAAAAAGCAAACATCGCGTGTGGATCCATTTGAAAAGCAAAAATTTATGGCAATCGTGCCTTCGACATGGATCGCAATATGGATTTTGAATCCGAATTTGAAACAAGGAGCATCTCCAATTCTGCCAACGTCAAAAATTTAAAAGGGAATCAAAAAAACATTTACGTGATTGGAGCAATTTTTTAAAAATTTTTGCAAAGCTTCGCATTAAGTCATTGCAAATAAGCCAGTTACAAAATTTCACATTTATGATGTTTTTACTTGCAAGTTTCTTCATTTGAAGATAAGATATGGATCGTTATGAGTACCAACTCAATAGGCGCAGCAGGTACTTCACTGATTTCTTCATTTGAAACGGACTTACGTGGCAGCAAAACGCTGAAACTTTGCAAGCAAACATTCTGCAAATCAGCGACTTTGCTTAGCAATAAATTCACTACACTGACATCCATTGAAACCCATTGCTATGTGTATCCCGATAACCCGGGGGGAAGTTTGAATGATGAACAGAAGGATCTGCTTGCATCGGTTGGATACGACAAAGCCACATTGTCGACATGGACGCAGGAAGAACTCCGTGCAGGAATAAAAAAAATAAAAACCGACTTGTCTGCATGCTTCACACTTTGCTGCACTTTTATGCCCACATTAGACTATAAAAGTACAAATCTTCTTTCTAGAATTTTTGAAAAAGCATTTCTTCCTTCGATTGGCACGATCAAGAAAAAATTCTTGGAAAATACTAAAAAAATTTGCAAAAATTTCGACCAAGGTAATGCGGAGACTAAAATTAAAATAGGCCAGGAAAATTTAGTAACTCCATGCAAAAACATGGAGCTACATGAAGTCGCGCACGATGGCGACCCCTCAACCGAAAGCAACAGTGAAGTAAAAAACATAAGTTTAACGGAAGCACAAAATCAATCAACGTTGAAAAGTGATAAAGAACTCGGCATTATCTTGGCTCCGGCGGATAGTGGTACCATTGAAGAGCAACGTAACGCATGGTTTGCTCTATTTGAAAATTTGGCAAATAAAAGTGACAAAGTGCCGGTAACATCGCAGACGATAGCAGCATTTTGTCGCTTTTTAGATTCTCAATGTAAAGCAATGAACCTTAGCTTGCCAAATGATAATGAGGATACTACAAACCATATAATGCAAAAGATTCTTGTCGAATATCTTAAACCTTTCGATGAAAATAAAAGAGGAAATATTATCGATGGAATGATACTATTCGTATCATCACTACCTAGTGGTATACCAGTCGAACTATTCGGAAAAGAAATAAAAAATCCCAATCTAAGCTCTAGATTGTACTTCTCGTCTCTTGGCAGTAACGAAATTATAAATAAAGAGCAGAATAAATATATCGCCAATAAGTATCAGGCCATAGCACAGGAATACATAGAGAATACTAGCAAGGGAAATGAAAGTAACAAAGTTGACAACTTTTTTAAAATTCTCAAAAGCGATACATGCAGTGATCATCAGGCTCTGGCCATCAAAACATTCACCTCGAGCAACGGCCATCGATTTATGCAGCACATCGATAATGCCGAATCGCTTGCCAACGCATACATAGTCGACTTGCACCAGACCTCATCCAAGGAACATCAAGATGAACTTAATTGTTTAATTAAATACTATTTGGAAAATGATAGAAAAGAAGATGCATACATAATATTGCGTTTATTAACCCAACAGGCAGGAGGCACTATTAGTGAAATGCTACACATTAGTAATAAATTGAATGGAAATTCATCTAGAAATCTGAAACGCATAATACATGATCGCAAAATTTGCTGTAATCAACTGCAGGCAATCATGGGTATACTTGCTGCCAATGAAGAGCATTTAGTGAACGCCTTTTCAGGGCAAATCAAAACTTCTCTGATTCGTAGTTTTAAAAAACTTATGGTGTCAATAATGGATCATAACAATAAATTTGAATTTATCAACGCTATGGATGCAGCGCTTTTATTGGAAGCATCCATTATTAGCAAAAATTTTCCACAAGAAAACATGGAGTATAAACTCAAAAAAAAATCCGAACCTCGCAACATTAGAGCGGAAGTAAATCAATGGATTTCTGCCATGGCAATCGATCCAAAGTTTAATTTTATGCAAGTACATAATTGCTCAAAGAAACTTACCGGCGATCATTCCATCAATCTTCCAAAATTTTTCAGTGAAAATTCCATCTGTCCAATGCATGCAATATACGGCCTTGGAGCCGTAAGTAATCCAGATATTGAATCGGTGAGGAAAATCCTTAGTCTCCCCGAAGGATACACCTACGATACCAGAAATGGTTTAGTTCTTGACGATAAGGGTCTTCCATGCGTATCCATCCACCAATCGGGCAACCCCGCGATCATGAAAGAGATTGGCATTGATGATATATCTACCAGCAAAAGAGTGTCCCAATCAAATTTAAACAATTCTGAAAATATTATCGACAACAAAGTGCACGTCGATTTGCTTAGCGGCACTTCGTACTACTTGAAAAATAATAAAAAATACATTCATACAAAGCCCATACTTGATCAGGCGGGCAGCTCATCCAATAAAAATACAAAATGGAAAAATGAAATCCCTCTTGGTTTTATTTGCTTTTCAGATGAAAATGAAGTATTATTTTGCTCCAAGAATAATCTTGAAAATATAGCATTTATATATGACAAAACCTCTAGTCAATTCAAGACGACTGACGGTAAAATATTAACTCTAACCATGCACTTGGAAAGCACTGAATTTGGCAAGCTTGGCAATGCCTTGGTCGCCAAGGACAATTCAGATAAAATAACAGATATTATATTTATCAAAGCACTTAAAATGCGCGATACAAATAAGAATGGAAAAAGCGAAATAGAGTCGTACTCATTTAAAATGAATAATAGCGGCGATATGGAACTCCACAAAAATGGCGTTGCTACGCGGAAATTTCTCGCTCCCGTGAATTTATTTGATGATTTTGCTCCGAAGGGAAAGGCAGCCATGGAGAAAACTAGGCCGGCGGATTTTTTCTGTCTCGGATCCTATGATAACCCAAATAACGCAGAGTGTTGTTTCGCTTCATATGGTCAACTTCATTTCGTACAAATAGACTGTATGGATTTTGACATAAAAAAAGAACGTAAGGCAATCGATGGCGGAAAACCATGCTCAAATGAATTACTAATGATGCTTTCGGACAGAAATCTTCGGACCAATGGGAGTGATACCAACACATTTAACCGTAAAACTATAAAAAGTTCATTTTCTGAAATATTAAATCTAGACAGTTATTCCGGAGATATTGAACATTTTAAAAAAAATTTACACCTTTTGGAACACGCAATAGATCTCGCAAATAAGCAGCAATCGCAGAGCCATTTCAGATTGCTAATTGAAGGCATACATACGAGTGACGATTATAAGAAAATATTAAATGAAATTATTAGCGGTGATTCGAAGTATCAAGATCCAGAAATAAGGCAGCTGAGAATGCGTGTGATGGTAAAATATGCGTCAACATTTTTCCGGAACTTTGCTACGGAAACAATCATCTCGTCGGAAGCTCCGCTCCAGAAAGAGGTTATTGATGATTTCGAAAAAACCATTACAAATCTTGGGAAACTCTATGATTATGCATATGCGACTGAGCACGGCAAAGAATATTTTTGCAAGCTTTGCGAAACAATGGTTGGCAAAGATTACTTCGCAGCAACTATTAACAATATAAATGAAAGAATACAGCAAGTAAAGAAAAGTAATGATAGCAATAAAAGAGAGATAATGTCAAAGCTTAGAACATTATTAAACCAAGCAAAAAAAGAACAAAATGAATGGAGTCACCGCTGCAAAGTAAATAAAAAAGAAAATCTACTTGAAACCTTCAAAAGCAGTCTCACATTTTCAGAAAAAAGAGATCAGAAGAAAAAAATTTCAACATTTTCAAAAGAGCATCTCCATGGACAAGTGGTAAAAAGCTCCAGTAAATCGGCCGCGACTTCATTGGATAATCTAGATAACTTCACCATTGGCGGTACCGAATGTAATGCCCTCAATGAACTTATTTGCATTACAGAAATAAGCGCGCAAAACGTGCCCCCTGAAACGCAAACTCCTACACAAACAAATTTATCAAACAAAGAACCTTCACTTAGCCAGCGGGTTAGCAACTATGAAAGTGGCAAAAAAGAAAATGATGGAAAACTATTCTGGAAAGATTTTTTGAAAAATGCAGAGATTGATGATCTAAATAATATAAAAAAAGAGTCACTAAATAAAATGGTAAGTAATATAGAGAAAGCGCAGAAATCAATGAATGATGATAGTGATGAAATAAAGACCGCAATAAAACATAATGATGACCTAATTACTCAATTTACAGTCAAAATTGCGAGCGATAAAACCACACAGGAAAGGCTCCTCGGCGCAGTGAAAACTCCAACGGCAAGGGACTTGGAAAAACTTTGGCTTAATTGCTGTGGCCACAAAGGATTTGACGAGGAAAAATTTTTCAAAGACTATCTCAAATACGATAGACACATCATACGAAAAGAGGATCTTCAACCGCTCATTTCTATTCTGAAAAATCGCATCGTCTTAAAGACTGACGAAAATGCATTTAATGAGCGAAAAAAAACTCTGGATCGCTTCGCGGAAAAGGCGAAGTCCTTCATTGAATGCGCCCGAAAGAGCATTAGCGAAGGGGCGAGTAATCCTCCGCAGATCCGTGCAGCACTTTCCGAAGTAGAAGAAGTATTTGGTGAATTTGTCATGAAGTCCAGTGCAAAACGTGCCTACAATGTCAGTGACTCCTTTGGCATATTATTTTTGGAATTTGAAATGCGCGCCAAGCTACGATTGCGCTCCGACCAAGTTGCAATTCTCGACAACTTGATTCACGGGTTCATCAATGGAACGACGAATTTGAGTGAAATCGTTGCATTTTTCCAGCAGCAAAAAATGGGAAGTGGAAAGACCGCAATCTCCCTTTCGCTATTGGCCCATTTCTTTGCAGGGCTTGGCAAGTCGTCTCTCCTGATTAACCATAGGACGCAGCACGATGTCATGTTTAAAGACATGAAAAAATTTCAAAGTAAAAGATTCGGCCAATCAATTGTCGAAATTAACTATTCGTTGGATAGTTTGAAGAACACCGACACACTAATTGCAATACGAAATAATCTGCGCGAAGCCATTGACAATAGAGGATGCATTGCCATGCCGAATGACGTCTGCCGTGGACTGATAATGCAGTACCGTGAACAGTCTTATAATCCGAAATATGACTCGGAGCGCGCAAAACTTTTGCAAGAAATCATGGGACTCGTAGAAACCAATTGCATAGGAATATTCGATGAAATGGATATGAACTTCGACCCCTCCTGCACCGTCAATATCCCCGGTGGAAAACACTGCGAAATGGCAACCCGAGACGTGAATTCCGTGGGAGAGGTTTTTCGGGCCATGAAACCTGAACATTTGCAAAAGCTCACCCTTGGCTCTCCGATGGGGGATATAGATTTTAAGGCCATGGCCGATGGAATTCTCGAAAATGATAGTTTTAAAAACCTAACTACCCCAGAAAAAGCCGCGTGTAAATATTTTCTATTGCACGACATACTCACCAATGAAGGGCGCCAAGCACTCCTTCAGGAAGGGCAATCTGACGAGAAAACAATGGAAGAAAGCTACAAGACGATTACAAAATCTCTCGGCGATGAATGCGCCTGCCGACTGGCCATGGCCCATGGAACTTACGTCACCATTGCATCGCTTGGAAAGCGCGCCTACGGTGAAAATTTCGGCTACCGTATCAATGAAGAAGTGGCTCTATCGACCGACAATTGCCCCGATAAATCCATCGATGAATTAATATCGACAGAAAAAAGCAGCTGCGGCATTGCCCCATACATAGCCGCCGGAGTTCCCAGTTCAGGGGAATATGCGAATCCGCTCGAGATGTGCGTGCTTGAAAATGTGGCATTTCAAGAGGAGTGGCCCCAATGGGTTAACAATAAATCCAAAATTTTAGATTTAAAAGTCTTCGCATTTTTAGCAAAAAATCTGCAAAAAGAATGCGACAATGGGAAAAAGCCATCAGATAAACTGTGGTTCCTCCGCGATGAGGAGGCCCTCGATATTCATTGGCCAAGTGTCGCCAAAGATTGCAACGGATATGAATCCTTTTTAAAAAAATATGCGGGCTGCACAAAAGACTCAGATCGGAAGCAGATGCTGAATCAACTACTCACCGAAATAAAAAATGGATTCAAAGACAAGAAAAAACCAAACTATAAATTCATAAATACCATCATTCAGAGTAGGGCAAAATTCTATGAATACACGCGCGAAGGAACGGGATTTACGCAGGTTGGCATGACGAAAGTGAGCTACGCTACCACGGGAACGCCATGGAACATCGACCTAATGCCGGACCGATTTCGCGGTGAAGAAAAAGCGTTTTTCGAAGACAATGTGAATGAAAGCATCATTAGTTCCATAAAAAGCAAAATAGCATCCGGAGAATCAATCTACTGCCATCACGATGAAAAAAAAGCAACGGTGAAAGACCTATTAGAGTCGGTCACACAGCACGGCGGCACAGTGGAAAATGTCAGGGCACTCATCGACGCCGGCAGCTTGCTTAAACACCAGACCAATTCAGAAACCGCAAAGCAATTAATAGATGCATTTAGGAACAATGACGGCGTCCATGGTGTCCTATTCTTCGATACGAATGCAAAGACATGGCAAATCCTCAAGAAAGATGGAACAACTACCGAAGTAAGCGATCTGAGCGAAGACACAATTCATAAAAAAACCGGCATAAAAAAGGAGAATCTCTTTTTCTTTGGTTCCCAATTCAATAGCGTTGGGACGAATGTAAAATTAGACATTAATTGCAGCGGAATAATGACTTTTTCTAGCGATAAAACTTCGCTGAGGTCAGCCACCCAAGCCGCAATGCGCATGCGCGAATTGCAAGCTGGACAGAAAATCCACCTACTCGACCTAGCCGCGGAGACCGAAAATGCAGCGCCAGCGGGACAAAATGACGAAAATGCAGCGCCAGCGAAACAAAATGACGAAAATGCAACCGCTCCCATTTCATCGGATCGGCAGAAAATGGTAGATGCATTTATGGCGGCGTGCGATCGCACAGACGAAATTGAGCGGGAATCGGTAAATGGAAGAAGAGTCTCAGCTGCCATGCAAAATTTAAGCGACAAGGCAAAGGAGGTCTGCAGGGAAACGGTTGATGAATTTAAAAAAAATCACAATTTCTTGCTTAATCATGATGTGCCCATACTTTCAAGTATATTCAAAAAAAAGTTGACTAACATGATGAAAATAAGCGATGCAATAAATAAAAAGGCAACGGGATTTGATGCGCTGAAAAATTACGGCACATTCAGCGAAAAAATTTCAGCCATAAATTGCATAAAAACTTTTCATCAAAATATAATGGATAGCTTTGAGATCAAGGAAGGCGATGGAGACGAAACATACATCGCTCAAACGATGCAAAAAAGATTCAAAGAGGTAGCTAAGGAAAATATGAAGGATTATACCGACGGAAATGGACCCATGGGATCGATTGAGGTGAAATCTTCACATGGCCTGGAAGTTGGCACCGAGGCGCAAATGGAAACGACGGCCGAAGAAGAGCAGGAAAATGAGCAGGAACAGGAACAAGAGCAGGTGCAAGAAGTTGAAATGTGCCAAATAAATGACTCAGGCGCACTTGCAAAGCTAGTACCTAATACTATCCATAGGCATGAAGTCGCGCTAAATAAGGATAAATTCAATAAAGATCTAGCCAATGCGGATAAAATTAAGCCAACAAAGCTTCTACCCATGACGGACATCATTAAATTAATAACTAACGGCAACATGAAGGATTCAATAGATGGTGTAAATGCAATTAATAATTACTATAAAAGAGCAGCTCATATCGATGATATGAATATTTTAAAAATGGAATGTGAAGATGAAGACAATAGCATCGCTAATTTATTTTCGGAGAAGGGATGGCTCGCACTGTGGTGTGGATTTGACATGGCTAATATACCGATAGACGAAATGAAAAAGTTTACAAATAAGTTTCAGGAGAAATTCAATGAGAAGTTTGCAAAAGATCAAAATCCGCAAGAAAATGAAAATATTACTTTTACGAACGCAGAAAAAAATAAATATAAATTTCTTGATTTCGGCATATTAGACAAAGAAGACAGCAAAGAGAACACTATCCGTAAAAATCAATTAAGATGCTTTATTGATATTTTAGAAAATGCGGATTTTACCTTCCCATGCGACGTGAGAGACAAATCTCAACCAAAGGACAATTTCTACGATAGGGTTATAGAAAAAATGAATGGAAATAAAATATCGCAACTTTGCGTTGTGCTCGGAGGTGTCAGTGAAAATAGAAAAATTATGGACGTACTTTCCGAAAAAAAATTCGATGCAATAGATGCAATTATGGCAACCATTAATCTCTTTAGTGAAAAAGAAATAGGCATCGTCGGCCTTGCAGCGGATGTGGCAATAACTATGGCTAAAGACTTTGGGAATGGGGTAATAAATAAGGTTGGATTCGGTTTGAATAGGGTTAAAAATTTCCTCGGATTCAAAAATAACAACCCTCCAATAAATCCAGAGAATGACCCTTCTCCCGCGGAAACTCCACCTGCAAAATCGATGACGGACACTATGATAGATGAAGCGCTCAATTCAATTAAGAATGTAAAAGTGGAAAGTTTGAAAATTGAAAGACTTAACAATTTTGAAGCGAAACTATGTGCTCTTTTAAAAGAAGTGTATGAAGAAGATGGCCATGCGGTAGGCATAGCGAAATTAGCAAAATTCGGCATAAAACTCATTAGCCAACCCGATAAGCTCAATGAAATTGCAAAAAAAACGGCAAAGAATATCAGTCAGATGTGCGGAACTCCACCTAACATGGAAATGTTGGCAAAACTCGTCAAAAAGGCAACGGGTGAATTAGGTGGACTATGCAATATAAGCAAAGATGACAAAATAAGAAATAAATTAATAAGCTGCGGCCTTTCAAGTAGCAACGTCGACATAATTCTAGGGAAGCTTGAAGAAGTCGCGAAGACCATAGATCAACCACTAAAAGACTTTAGTGAAATATTAAAATTCAATGCATATGCGTCTGCGGCGCGTACCCTCGATCAATTGCCATTGAAAATAAGCGATTCCAACAAACCCGATGAGACGAAAGAGGAAGGTGAAAAGAGCGAAAAAGACCAGGAAAAGGCTACCTACATTAATAATGATATTCTGTCAGCCAATCAATGGTTCAAAGACACATCAAGGCAGCAAAAGGACGTAACATTATTTCCGGAAAATTTCTACTTTTCACATGACTTTATGAATCCATTCCAAGCAGGTGATACTGAGGGCAATAATCCGCGTAGTAATTTTTCACGGAATGCACAAAATATGCTTGTGTATAAGGATAAAGAAAAGAATACCAAATGCATTGTCATCACTGCCGACGAGCTAAAGGATTATGGCGCAATGATCGAAAGCGGACAGCTGAAAGATGCCTTCATTTACGACGCAAACGGAAAACGCAATAAAAATTATAAATCTCCACTATTAACCTTGGCTCAAGACTCGAACGGAAAAGAGAAACTCAAAGGAACACAAGAATTTGACATAGTAAATACGGTTGACCAATTGGACAAGGAGGCAGAAGTATTTTCCGTGGATCTAAAAATTTTCAATGGGGATGTCGATGAAATCATCGGTTTAACTGCACACTTCATTGAAAAGGCAGATCCAAATCCAAAGGAAGATTCAAAAGCAAAGCAAGATCCAAATGCACAAGCTAATTCGAATGCAAAAGCGAATTCGAATGCAAAAGCTAATACCAAGCTCATAAAGAAATTAATGGCGAAAAAAGCGGGCCGCTCGACCGCATTTATTTCACCGCTCCCCATTTCAAAGTCCCCCACCACGCAGACGTTTGCAATGGTATAGGATGAGGCCGGCAAATAGCAAAAACAGGGAATAAAATTGCCCGCGGCTGAGAAAAAAAATCATCGGCGCATCCGGTTCCCTGAAAATTTCTCCCAGGCAGCGGAGGAGGGAATAGGCAATAAAAAAATAGCCAACCAATTGGCCGGGACGCCCCTCCTTCCCTCTCCAAAACTTCCATTGCACCAGGCAAAGCAGCACCAATCCCTCCAAAATAGCCTCGTATAGCTGGGATGGGTGGCGGGGAAGCAGGAGTCCATTCGCATGGGGAAAAATGATTCCCCATGGCGCGGTCGTCGCGCGGCCGTAGAGTTCCCCGTTGATGAAATTCGCAATTCTTCCCAAAAAAAATCCCATTGGGACAGCGGAAACCAGCGCATCGCCGAGAATTGCCAAGGAAATAGATTGCTTTTGGGACCACAGCCATAGGGCAATGGCGACCCCTAAAAATCCTCCGTGACTTGCCATTCCCCCATGCCAAATGCAAAAAATTTCCAGAGGATCCCGCAGAAAATTGCCGAATTCATAGAGGAAAACGTAGCCCAACCGTCCGCCGATGAGGACGCCGGCGATGCCATGGAAAAGTAGGGAATCCATTTGCTGCACCGTCAACGGCAAGCGTCCCCGGCGGGCGTAGATTGAAAACATCCAGCGAACCCATAAAAACCCCAGCAAATAGGCAATGCCGTACCAGCGGATTCCCCCCAGTGGCCATCCCGCGGGAAATGGAATGGCATAGGGATTGAAATCGTGCACCCAATGTCCGTCTATGCGCATCGCCGTCGAATTTTTTAGCTGCTGCCACTGTCCCCGCGGCTACCCTTGGCAGTTTTTTTGCCGGAGGTAATCGTTTTTGCATTTTTTTTGCAGGAATCCTCCCCATCCGTCTCCAACAGGCCATAGGAAATGGGAGAAGTGATGTGGCCTTCCCTGACTGCCTCGTAGATGTGGACCCCATCCAGTGTTTCGTGGAGAATGAGTGCTTCGGCCACAATGTTGAGGGTCTCACGGTGCTTTTGCAGAATCTTTTCACCGCGCGCGTACTGCTCGTTGACGATGCGCTGCACTTCGTCGTCGATGAGCTGTGCTGTCTTTTCGCTGTAATTTTGCGTCCGCGTGATATCCCTTCCCAGGAAAATATGGTCCTGATTTTCTCCAAATGCCAGCGGTCCCAGATTACTCATTCCCCAGTCACAGACCATGTGCCGGGCAAGCTTTGTCGCCCGCTTGATGTCCGAGGATGCGCCGCTGGAGATCTCACTCAGCGCAAGTTTTTCTCCGATGCGCCCACCCATGGAACAGCAAATTTCATTGAGATTGTGCTTTTCCGACCGATTTAAGATGTCCTTACTCGGCATAAACATGGTGCTGCCCAGGCTGCATCCGCGCGGAATGATGGTGACCTTGTGCACCGGCATGAGCCCGTCATCGATGACTGCCTGCACGATGGCATGCCCCGCTTCGTGGTAGGCGGTAATTCTTTTATCATCGTTGTCCATCAGCCTCTTGCGCTCGCGACCGTAGGCCACCTTTTCCCGTGCCTCTTCGATGATCGATGCGCAGACCACTTTGTGATTGTTTCGCGCCGCAAGCAGGGCCCCCTCGTTGAGCAGATTTTCCAGATCCGCCCCCGAAAATCCAGGCGTATTGCGTGCGATATTTCCCAGGTCAACGTCATCGGCCAGCTTGATTTTTTTCGCATGCACCTGCAATATCTCCATGCGGCCGTGGATATCGGGCAAATCGATGATCACTTGGCGGTCGAATCGGCCGGGCCGGAGCAGGGCATTGTCAAGGACATCGGGGCGATTGGTGGCCGCTATGAGGATGACGCCTTCCCGGCCATCGAAGCCATCCAATTCGACGAGGATGGAATTGAGCGTCTGCTCCCGCTCGTCATTTCCGCCGCCCAGGCCCGCGCCCCGCTGGCGGCCAACGGCATCGATTTCATCGATAAAGATGATGCAGGGTGCGCTCTTCCTTCCCTGCTCAAAGAGATCGCGGACGCGGGCGGCGCCGACGCCGACAAACATTTCCACAAAATCGGACCCGCTAATGCTAAAAAATGGCACCCCGGCCTCGCCGGCAACGGCCTTGGCTAGGAGGGTCTTTCCGGTTCCCGGGGGACCAACCATGAGACAGCCCTTGGGAATGCGTCCGCCAATTTCATTGAATTTCTTCGGATTTTTTAGAAATTCGACGACTTCGGCCACTTCCTCCTTGGCTTCGTCGCACCCGGCCACGTCGTTGAATGTCACTTTTTTATCCCCGGCGATCTGAATTCGTGCCCGGCTTTTCCCAAAGGTCATGGCGCCACGGCCCGCATTGCGCACCTGGCGAAAGAGGAAGAAATAGAGTACGAGAAAGATCACCAGGAATGGCACAATTCCCAGAAGTAGGTCGTTGAGGAATGAGCTCCCCGATTTTTCGCGCAAATTTGCAACGGCCATGATTTCATCGAAGCGCCCATCCGTTAGGCGCCCCTGGGCGGAGAAGGCAAGGGGTGTCCCATTGATTTCCTCTCCCATTGCATTTCCCGACAGCCGATACCACTGGGCGCCGCGGGATGGCAGGCATTGAATTTCCCCGCTGAGAATGCGACCGGACTTGGCCGCTTCGAGCACTTCGCCCACGGTCCATTCCACCTTTGGCGGGGTCGGCCTCGCCGGGGATATCATCGTCCAGGCCAGAAGTAGGGAAAAAATGAGCATACCCCAGATGAAAAAATTCTTCGCATGAAAGCTGCCGTAGGGCCTCGGTTCCTTCTTCCTTTTCATAGTCAAGAGAGCTACGCCTATTGAACGGTAACGGCAAAGTCAATTGCAGAGCATCAAATTTCTTCACTTTTTCTCGAGGGTGAAATTTTCTCCGGAAAAGATTGCGGTAAGATTTTTATTTACAGTAGCTTGAAACGATTTTCCAGCGGCCAATTTTTCGCAGAGATAATCGGCCAATTTGCGCTCCAACGGGCAAAAATTTTCCAAAAAATACAGGTGCAGCACCCGCCTAAGAATTGCCGAGGGCTGCTGGACCAACTCCGCCGCGCGGAGGATATTTTTTTCCGGACCATAGCATTGGTGAAATTTTTGCCGGCTGATTTGCGCCAACGCTTCGCCGTCCTCGGTGAGCAGCGCGCGTGTCCGTAGCAAAGAAGCGGGGAAATTTCTCCCCGGTTCCAGGCCCTTCCACAGGGGCATCAGCCTATGGCGGATGCGATTGCGCAGGTAATCGTCGGTCCCATTGCTTTCATCCTCGCGCCAGGGAATACCCCTAGCGAGCAGATATCGGCGCAATTGACTTTTTGAAAAATTGAGCAATGGCCGGACATAGATGAGCCCATCGCGGCGATTTTCTATGGAACGAAGGGCCACCAGGCCATCCAGGCCGGCCCCGCGGGAGAGGCGGAGAAGGAATGTTTCCAGGACGTCATCCCGGTGGTGGGCAGTTAGGAGGTAGGGAGTTCCCAGGCGCCGCATTTCTCCGTGGAAAAATTGAAAGCGGCAGCGGCGCAGGTAATCCTCGCCGTGGCCGGCGGCGGTAACTTCGGAGCGCTTGCCAATGCTAATCGCCAGCCCCATGGATCGGGAAAAGCGCCCTACAAATTCCCCGTCTTCCCTGGATTTTTTTCCCCGCATACCATGGTCAAAGTGTAGTAGATGGAGACTTGCACGGAGCGATTTATCGGCGGAAAGCAGGGAAGCGAGGGCCATGGAATCGCTGCCGCCGGAGCAGGCAAGGCATATTTTTTGCGGAGCTACATTTCGCAGCAGCTGCAGCAAATCGGCGGATAGCTCCACATTTCCATCGGCATCCGTACTCATGGGAAGATTCCGCGGGATTGCGGAGACCTCCCAGCCAAGTGCAGGTAACCGTTTTTGCAAGAAAAAACGTGCAATTTCTCCCATTTCCAGCCAGGTGGAGCGGCTAGAAGCGGCACTCAACGCCGCCGCTAAACCAGAGCATCTTTTTGTGGCCGCGGGCGGCGATGGCATTATTCCAATTGGCCAGAGATGCGCCATTGCATGCAAAATTTGCCCCCAGGTAAACATGGGTTTTGTCATTGCACCTATGGACCAAATTCGCGGTGAGGTTGAGATAGACGTAGTCCTTTTTGTCTCCGCTACGCGCATACAGTGCCGCATAGGCATCATTTGGCCCGGATTCATTGTTTGGCTCTTGTAGTCCATCGGGCTGCGGAGCAATCTGGTAGAAATTTTTTATGGCGAATGGCTTCTTTGCGTAGTCATAGCCCACCTTCACCGCTCCTTCAAATGTGAAGTTGGGAATGCCCACTCGATCGAAATTGTAGGCATAGAGCGCCGACGCAGTGCAGTCAAACTCTCCCCTATTGCAATCGTAAAAAACATACACCTTCGGGGAAAGCACGGCGTTAAAGGCAGCGCCCGCGTAAATTTCATGGGTATTTCTCTCAATTTCATAGCCGTTCGGTTGATTCTCCACCGCCAGATCGCTGGTGTTGACCAATGACCCCAGGCCACCGTAGAAGTGCGCAGCGTAGCCGATGTCCAGGGTTACAATGCCTGGCACGCCGTAGGTAAATCCACAGTAGGGGGAAATATCATTGGCGGATACCTTTCGTTCGGAGGGAAGAACATCGTCACCCAAAAAGATGCTTTCACCCCTAAAGAAGAGCGTCGAGCGCATGCCTAGGTAACCCTGAAAATCAAGGGCGCTTGCTCCAATTTCGGCGGACGCCTTTAAATTTTGACGGCCTTCCCTACGGCCATGGTGGATGTATTCCGAGCTAAACTCAACCGTGGAAACAAATTTAGACTCTGTGATATCAAAGCCATTGGCATTGCATGCAAGTGCAGCAAATGCTACGGTAAAAAGCGCAATTAATTTATTCATGGTACCCTTTCCTTTCCATTCCATTGGAGGAAGATCTACCGCCAATGTGTCCAATCAGCGTAGGCACTGAAAATAAATGGGCAAGTGCTTTTCAAAAAAAAATTTTCAGCCCATGCAATTGGATAAAATGGACGGGAACCCTCCTACTTCGCCGCCACTTCGAAGCAGCGGCACATCGCCCCATTTCCATAGGTCATCCTCACTAATAATACTCGTCGGGAATACCAACATCGATTGGTTCGCTGTCGATCTCGGACAATCCATCTCCGAAGATATCTTCACCCTCCCAATCTTTCTTTTCTTCTTCATCCTTGCGGGATGGCACATGCACGCCAAATAAAAGCATAAGTTCCTTAAAAATTTTATGCATCACGCTGCCTGCGGTATGCGTGCGCTTGCTCACCTTTAAATTTTCATCGGAGGCAGGGTCGAATTTACGCGTTATATCTTGGGAAATGTCTGAGGGAATTTTAGGGGCATCGCTTTGCGCGGCAGGTGGATTGAATGTCTTCGTCGTATCCGAGTCATTGCCTTGCAAGGTAAATGAATCGGGCGCCGTGGCAGCTGGATTAGTAATGTCGACGTTCAGCGCATTCGATGTTTGTTTATTTGCATATATGTTTTTGGCATTAAAAGTCTGTCCAAAAGGCACTTTGCCAAGAGTACTGTTTCTCTTTTTCGCTTTGGGGGCTTCATTACTATCTGGGTTTTCGGTGGATTGCGCAAATGGATCTAACTTTTCATTAGGGGCGCTGCCTTGGCCTTTATTAACCTCTTTAAGCGCGACATTAAATGCTTCATCGTCGGGATTAGTGCTTTCGCCGCTTTCCGCTTGGGGGGTTTCATTACTATCTGGGTTTTCAGTGAATTGAGCAAATGGATCTTTCGTTTTGCTCGGGGCGTTGCCTTGCCCTTTATTAAACTCTTTAAGCGCGACATTAAATGCTTCTTCGTCGGGATTAGTGCTTTCGTCGCTTTCCACTTGCTTTTCCGCGAGCTCAATTACTCTAGGGGCATTATGTATGCTTTTCGCTACTCCCGATCCAGTAAGAAGGGCTGTGGCAGCGATCTCACTTTTCAAATTTGCCACTTGCGTAGCAGTCCATGTCGCCGACAAGTCGGTTGGAGTGACGGATGCTGGAGTCTCGGATGCCGTTGGATTTTCCCCCACGACCGGGGGCGTGGAGGGGGGTCTGTAGTAAATACTTTGATCTAGATTGAAGTTACTAATAAACATAGCAGATGAATTTTACTAAAATTTTTACCGGTTGTAAATGAAAATTTAAGTATTTTTTCTTCCCCTGTTACCCATATCGAAATCCTTTTTCACAAAGCACTTAGCCCAATCACAATGGCATGTTTCGTGCCATTTTACAGATCCATTGCAAGAAAAATGCGGCAAAAAATTGTCTTCTCCGCTAAAAGTAAAGTCGGATGCTTCGCAAAATTTTCACAGGTGCCGCGTGACACCATTTTTAGGGTTATAAATTTTCCGCATTTGGGCCTCTGCTAAAGTGGTAATCGCCATTGCTATGCAAGCAATTAACCTTGGGTTTTAAATCATGCGATTGGGTGATTGTAATATTTTTTAAAATCTAATTATTTTTTCTTGACCAATCGAAGATCGTTCATAGTCTCACAGATGTTATGTCAAAGTGCAGTAAACTTATAGATTTTCTTTTTAAGCCATTGAATTACGATGGTGTTGTCTCTCTAAAAAACGAGAATTGCAGCCACCCAATCAGCGCCGCACCGAATCTTTTGGTTGGCGCAGCGGTTGGAATTGTAAGCGCAGCGGTGGTTGCCGGGATTCTTCTAACCCTTGCGTACGCCGCCATCCCCAGCCTGGCCGGAATCAGCGCATACCTGCTGAGCATTGGAAGCGTCGGCTCCGTAATTGGCATTTCCAGCGCCTGTGTCTTCCTGGTTGCGACGACGCTGGCAATTGTCATAAAGCACTATGTCGCAAGAAGTAAAAACCTCGACTATAACTACAAAACTAGCAGTAAAAGTCCCATGAATGCTGCAAATCCAGATAGGGATGAATTGGAAAAAGAGACTAACATTGAAAAAAATTTATGGGAAAAAGAAGTTGAGATTGAAGCGCTACAAAAAAAGCTAAACGAAGCCCATGGGGAGTCCACTCGGCTTTCCCAATCGGTTGATGCAGCAGCAAAATTAAATAAAGAAATGAATGACGAAAACATTGCTCTAAATAATCAATTGAAAGTGCTGCAAAGTAATTTAAATAATTTAACAATACAAAATGAAATGCAACTCGGAATTAGTAAAGAAAGTAATGCTGAAAATGAAACCACCATTCAAAATTTACGTGAGGAGCTAAGTAGCAGTGCTGAAGAGTTAAAAAAATTAAAAAATATCGCGTTAGATAACTTTAATGAGGAGTGCGAAAAGAAATTCAATGATTGTGTAAAATTTGAAATACTGTTAGAAAAAGTAAATATCATATCGGGACAAAAAGAGGTAAATGATATTGACTATGGTGGAATCCTTGAAAAGCTTAACGAGAAAATGCTAGAGCTAACAATTGAGTTTCAAACAAGAATCAATATGCCTAGCGAAATTAATATAAGTAATGCTTTAAATTATACTGAAAAAGTCATAGGTAGCATTAATTGTTTATATGAAGCAAATAAAGGAAATCGTGTTGTTCGCAAAGAACTCGAGAATCTAAAATCAGCCTTGATGATTCCCGTGATTAGCATCGGAAACATTAAAAACATTATCAAGCCACTAAATAGCTTAGATGCAATATATAAGAAATACACGGATGGGAAATTTGGAATCAAAGGAACCGACAGTATCCACTGGAACATCAACAAACTCGGATTGAATAGCGTTAAAGCTCAAATTTATGCAGTGATTAAGACTGCGCTTGAAATAATGAATAAGCTTCGCGTGCTGCAAGCCGCAACACACAAACTCATCGCTGCAATGAATCCAGAAGCACTCACCAGATGCCATGAGATCCTTGAGTCAAAGGGAGCAATCTTAAGCAGGCAGATAGACAAATTCGAAGACGAGAGTGCGAGGGCAAATACGGCAGATATCCATGCTAAGGCAATGGCTGAAAAAAATATAATTAAGGACGAAATCTCCGTGATCGAACTAGAGCAAGAAAGGAGCGCCTCCTTGCGACAGCTTGTAACTGATTGCGATGAGAAAAATAAAAACCTCGCGAAGTGCATGGAGGATAATAAGAAATTGGTTGCAATGACGAAGGCGAGTACATCATTGGCGGAAGGTTTGCAAATGTCATTAGGGAAAAATAGACCGATCAATTGTGCCAACGAAGCAGAAAACCATACGTGCGAGTTGTTCATTTTTCTCATTGATGGGGTCATCTATGATCTAAAGAATAACAAACTTACACAAAAATCAAAGATCATAGACGCGCTTGCGTACTGTCGTTCCGCGGCAACGAACCAACAAAGCTCAAAATAGTATCGATTTATACATCTTTAGCTAACGAAAAAATAGGGCTGTCTACGCGCCTTGCGGCGAAAAGTCATTGGAATTTTCACCGCAAATAGCTCCGCCGCTGAAGTTTTATGCAAAACCGCCAAATTGGTTGATTGCAAAAAGCAACTCCGCAACCGTCCAGCACTTTTTCTAAATATTTTTATTGACTTCCGTGCAAAGCTCTGCAATAGTGATTAGTATCGTGCGAGGAACAAATAAGTTTGTAAGCTTTCTTTTCAAGCCCATGCAACGCAACAATGTGTCGGCACAAGGCAGTGAAAGTGAGAAAAATCCAATCACAGCTGCACCGAATGTGCTCGTTGGCATGGCGGTAGGAATTGTGAGCGCAGCGGCAGTTGCAGGAATCTTTCTGATACTCATGTACAGTGCCATTCCTGCCCTGGCCGGAGTTAGTGCGTACTTGCTGGCCGTTGGAAGCGCTGGCCTCGTAATTGGTGTCCCCAGCGGCTGCGCCTTTCTGATTGCAACAACGCTGACAATCGCCGTAAAACACCATGTGGCTAAAAAAATGGGCTATGACTACGCCCATGAGTACGCAGATCGCGAAGCTAATTCCCAAAAAGATATACAAATTAGTTCCACGCAAGCCGAATTCAACGCTCTAAGTGGCAAATTTAACATTCTGCAAAGCGAATCCAATGAAAAAGATGCACGGATCGCTGCCCTACAGGCCAACCTCAGCGAAAAAAATCAACAAATTATTGACACACAGGACAAACTCACTGAGAAAATTGAGCAAATTAATTTCATAGAGACCAAATTCAATGAGCAAAGCCAGCGAATTGATAGCGCGCAAAGCAAACTCAATTCCCTGCAAGCCAACCTCAACGGAGAAAATCAACAGCTTAATGAAGCACAAACCGAATCAAAAACTTTAAAGAAAACACTCAATGAAAAAGATCTGCAGATTAATTCTCTACAAGTCGACCTCGACGAAAAAATTCAGTTACTTACTGAAGCACATACCGAACTCGACGGAAAAAATCAGCAAATTACTGAGCAGAACCAGCGGATTAATCTTCTACAAAATGAATCCAATTCTTTAAAGGAAACACTTAACTCACAGAATCTGCAGATTGATTCTCTACAAACCGAATCCAATTCTTTAAAGGAAACACTTAACTCACAGAATCTGCAGATTGATTCTC
>JAIRXK010000006.1 GCA_031268315.1 Puniceicoccales bacterium
TCTACCCAATTGCGATTACCAACGATGGCAAAGCTCAGCATTGAGTAGTTAGTGACGCTGCATTGGACTCCGTTTGCAAAATCAGCTTCCCTAGTGAAATCAAGGTTGCACAATTTTGGTAAATCAATATTTTGAATGTGTCCGGCACAAAAATTCGGATTGAATGGACTGCCAGTGGGCATGGACTGGGTCCTCACTGATCCCACGTGAAGCGATTGATTAAGCAAGTAGCGCGCCTGCCTTTGAAATGCTTGCAAAGCATTAGCTGTAAATACGCAGGCAGGACATATTTTTTGGATTCCATTATTGTCGATTAATTCTAGATTCCACCTACTGATAGAATCTATTCCATGGCTAAAATCAAACGGCATGCCTAAATTTATTCAAGACGTGCCTACATTACGCCAAATTTTCAAATTTGTCACGCAAAAAGCAAAAATAGGATAACTCACGCAAATGCTTACCAAAAAGCAATTTGAGAATTCTTGAGGCAGCCAGCAACTATGCCACTGCCAAATCCCACAAAGTAAATTTCCGCTGTAATGTAAGCTGGGCCACCGAGGACTACCGCGAAATCCCACGAATACTATTCTCGTAGAAAGAAAGGAATGTTTTTTTAATTCCTTCCTCTATTTTTAAATCGGCGCGGATGATTTCTAAAATTTCTGTCACGGATGCATTATTTCCGTGAATATGCCGAAATAGGTGGCGAATTTGAGCAATTTCGTCGGCGGAAAATCCACGGCGTTCCAAGCCAATTTTATTGTAAGCCCTCACCCGGGCCCGATTGCCCTCGGCAATCATGAATGGAGGGATGTCATTGATTAGTGCCGACCCACCACCCAGCATGGCATGGGTGCCTATGCGGCAAAATTGGTGAATTGCGGAAGATCCTCCGATATTGGCATAGGAATCCACCCGAACGTGCCCGCCGAGAACGACCTGGCTACTTACTATGATGTGGTCGGCGAGGATGCATTCGTGTGCGATGTGGGCGTAGGCAAGAAAGTGGTTATCATTTCCTATCACCGTCGCCGTCTCTTCACTCGTGGCGCAGTGAATACTAACATATTCGCGAAACACATTGCGGTTGCCGACGCGCAGCGGCGGATTTCCTCCCATAAATTTCAAATCCTGGGTTTTTCCTCCGACCATCGCAAATGGAAAAACTTCATTCTCCTCCCCAAGAATTGTGTTACCCTGGACCACGCCGTGGTGATGCACCACACATCGGGCACCGATGGACACATCATTACCTATGAATGCGTAGGCACCTATTTCCACACCATCGGCAATTTGCGCGTTGGTTTCCACGATCGCCGTCGGATGGATCTGCACTGTCATGGTCCAAAGCATTGTCCATTCGGCGATCAATGCAAGTTCATTTCACGCAATCCATCGAATAATCGCCGAAGCGCAGGTCATGCCGCCGCCAAATGTGACAAATGCGAGCAGGTCATCCTTCGCTAGTTTTCCCCCCCGGTAGGCGTGATCCAGAGCAATTCCTGACGATCCGGCGGAGGTATTTCCCGTGTTTTGCAGAACAACAATGAAGCGATCCATGGCCATGGAAACCGAGTCTGCGATGGATTCGATGATGCGCAAATTTGCCTGGTGGGGGATGAAATACCGTATGGCGGATGGCTGAATTTGATTGCGTTGGAGTATCTTTTCCAGCACGGCGATCATCCCGCGAACGGCACATTTGAACACTTCCCGGCCATTCATGTGCAGAAAATGCAGTCGCTTATCCACCGTTTCGTGGGAAGCAGGCATGGCGGAACCGCCAGCCGGCTGCAGTAGGTGCTCCGCATCTTTCCCCTCGGCGCTCAGCAGCGTGTCCACCAGTAGCGCCTTTGCGCCATTTTTTTCCGTGGATAGGACGAATGCGCTGCTTCCATCGCCGAATAGGACGCACGTGGCCCGGTCGTTCCAATCGGTAATGGATGTCAGCTTATCCGATGCGATCACCAAAATATTTTTATAGTGCCCAAGCTGCAGTAGGCCGGCAGCAACCTCAAAGGAATAGATCAGGCCCGAGCAACCCGCTTCGATGTCCATGCAGGGACAGGAAGCGGAATGGCCCAATTTCTTTTGGACAATGCACGCGGTGGCCGGAAATGCCATGTCAAACGTGACGCTGCAAACGAGGATACAATCGATTTCTTGGGCACTCATCTTTGCATCTTCCAGGGCGATCTTTGCCGCCTCGGTGGCCATGTCCGATGTGTATTCATCGTCGTCGGCAATGTGCCGCTCGCGAATGCCGGTCCGCGAAACAATCCACTCATCCGTTGTGTCCATCCTGGATTCAAAATAGGCATTGGTTAAAATGCGGCGAGGTAAGTAGGATCCAATGCCGAGTATGTAAATTTCTTTTGTCTGTTTCATAGGTTATTCCTGGTGAATTGTTGACTACTGGTTGATAGAAATTCTTCGGCTTTTTCAATGCTTTCTCGCAAATTTTGCATGTTTTCTTCGCGGACAAATCGCGCAGCAATGGCGATGGCATGCTCAATGGCGCGGCAATCGCTGGATCCATGGGCCTTGAAAACAGGTTTATTGAGTCCCAGCAGCGGAGCACCCCCGTATTTGTCTGTGCGCAGTTTTCCTCGGATGTCTCCAATTGCCCCCCGGAGAAATAGACACCCTAAAATGCGCAGTGGATTTTTAAATAATTCCTTTTTAAAGTAAGACTTTAGCTGCTTGGCGATGGACTCCATGGCCTTCAGCAAAACATTGCCGACAAATCCGTCGCACACCACCACGTCCACCTCGTTGGAAAAAAGTTGAAAACCCTCGACGAGGCCCACGTAGTTAATGAAGTCGGTAATTTTTTTTAATTCGTCGTGGGCAACCTGGACCGATTCCGTCCCCTTTCCATCTTCGGTTCCGATGGAAAGCAGCCCAACGCGGGGCAATTCTATTCCCATGGCCATGCGGCAATAGTGGGATCCGAGAATGGCATTTTTCACCAACTGCCGCGCCGTCGGCGTTGGATTGGCACCGACATCCAGCAGAATAAAATGACTTTCAAAGGCGGGAATGACCGCTCCAAGGGCTGGCCGCTCCAAATAATCCATCGGACGAATGCGGATCGTTCCCAGGGCAACCAGTGCTCCGGTATTCCCACAACTCAGGACGGCATCCGCCGCACCGGTACAGACCAATTCCACTGCCCGTGCCATGGATGCATCCTTTTTGTGGCGAATGGCCCAGGTCGGTGATTCGTCCATGGCGATAATTTCGCCGGCATGGTGCAGGGATAGTCGCTCGGAAAACTTTGAAAAACACGGAGACTCAACCATTGGTCCAAGGATCGCTCCATCCCCGACGGCGACGACGGCGACCCCCTTCGAATCCCTCCGTCCCAAAAAGCGCCGTACGCCCTCCATGACTTCGCGGGGGCCAAGATCAGACCCCATCGCATCGACGGCGACGACTACCTGCCTATCATTCTGCATCGTCGTCACAGATGAGACTCATTCAACCTCGATGACTAAACGGCCACGATACATACCCGTTCGCGGATTAACGCGATGGGGCATGAAAAGATTGCCCTCCCGGTCTCTGGATAGCTGTGGGGCCTGGAACTGATTCGCACCACGTCTTTTGTGGCTTCGCTGCTTTGAATTTTTTCGCTTTGGTTGCGCCATGTTTCACCTTCCTCAGAGGGAAAGTGCATTCTTCTGCGAGGCGAAGCAAGGAAAATTTTAAAAATTTTAAAAAATTTTATGATTTTCCACGATTCGATGGCTAATTGCCAATGGAACCACACAATTGCACCGTGCGGCGAGGCACTAACTATTGCTGCAGATGGACGAAAAATAGATGAAAGTTGCAAAAATTTCTACCTTTCTTTACAATTGAATCGAAGTGGACACACTCGTAAACTCAGCCATGAAGTCCGACGATCAAATTTTATCTTCCCTGGACCCGTGGATGCTTTGGCAGTGCTGCGGCGTCCTCTTGGGCGAGGAAGAAAATTTTGAAATTTTTGCCGAGGAGGGACGGGATATTTTTTCCATAGGGGACGAACTATCTGCACTTACCGGGAAGCGACCAAAGTTCACATTCCTGGAAAAGGCTGATTTCCAGCGCCGATACGAGGAATTGCTCAGCGGGCACATTGGTCTGAAAAATCACTTGCACGCGGAAAATAGGCGCAGCGGTGACCGACTTCTAGATTCGGTGAATCACTGGCTACGCCACGGAATTCGCCGCTGCGCATCGGACATTCACTTCGAAAGCGACGATTGCTCCTTCGCCGTCCGCATGCGCATCGACGGGACACTGAGGACGGTGCACCAATTTCCGGCAGAGGAAAAAACAGAGGTGTCCGCATGCCTGAAGGCGATGGCCAATTTGGACATCGTTGAACATTTTCGTCCCCAGGATGGCCGGCTCCACTGCTCGGTGGATGGCCGAAGCGTGGAATGCCGCATTTCCATCCTCCCCACAAAAAATGGCGAAAGCATCGTGCTCAGAATTCTCGACAAGCAGCGCCTATTTCCGCGGCTGGATGACCTTTCAATGGCCGCAGATTTGCTGGTGGCAGTCCGCCGCATCATGGCCATGGAGAGTGGGCTATTCATGGTGATTGGGCCAACTGGCAGCGGAAAAACAACTTCCATGTACGCCGCCCTGCAGGAAATGAACTGCAGCGACGGCAAACTGCTCACCGTCGAAGATCCCATTGAGTACGAACTCGATGGCATTCTGCAGGTATCCGTCGATTTTTGCAGTGGCCGCACGTTTTCATCGGCACTGCGTGCATTTTTGCGCCACGATCCCGATAAAATTCTCGTTGGAGAAATCCGCGACGGCGAAACGGCCCAGACGGCCTTGCAGGCGGCATTGACGGGACATCTTGTGCTTACGACCCTGCACACGGCGACGGCAGATGAGGCAATCCGCAGACTGCAACAGATGGCGGTGGATCCGTTCCTCCTCGGCTGCTGCCTGAGAGGTATTCTTTCCCAGCGCTTACTGCGGCTCAATTGCCCGCACTGCAAAGAAATAGCAAGGGTGGAAGATCAGTGGGAAGAGATTTTTGCATCCGTTCCTCCGGAATGCAGAATGCGGAGCCGCGGCTGCGAAAAATGCGAAAATCAGGGCTACGTGGGACGCCAAGCTCTCTTTGAACTCCAACTGTTTGATAATTTCAAAGGGGATTTCTTTGTGGAGGGAAAGGTGGATTTTTCGTTTCGCTCGCCCACATTGGGGGAACAGGCAATGGACTTGGTTAGAGGAGGACTGCTCTCGCCGGAGGAATTTTTGAGGCAAATACCATGGGAAAATTGAGTACTTTTTATTTTCTGGGGCAAAGGGAAAATGGCGAATGCGCATCGGGAGAAATTTTTGCATCCGATGAGGAAAATGCGCGGCAGCAACTGCGAAGGCAGGGAATTCGCACCGCGCTGGTCAGGCAAGAAACGGCCATTCGCTTGGGCAGGGGGAAAATCCGATGCCTAGAAAAAAAATGGGACGAGGCAAAGTTGGTCGCATTCACGCACCAGTTGGCCGTCCTTCTCCGCAGCGGACTACCGCTGGTCCGCTCACTGCAGATTCTTGAAAGGCAAGAAATTAACCCCTCAGCCAAGGCAGTACTGGCCTCCATGGCCAGCGGACTAATTGCCGGCCATTCGTTCCATGGAATTCTCCATTCCTATCCACAAATTTTCGATTCCACCTACTGTCAAATGGTGGAGGCAGGTGACTGCGCCGGAGATCTTGGGTCGGCTTTGGAAAATATTGTCGAATTCCGCTCGCGAATGCTGAGGACCAAACGCCGCACCGTTTCGGCACTTTTCTACCCATTCACCGTCCTTGCCGTGGCATTCGTAACCATCCTATTCCTCTCCATTCATGTAATTCCAAAGTTTGAAGCCATGCTGACCGCCGGAGGCAGTGGGCAGCGCTTGCCGGCCATTACTAGGGGAATGATCGCCATGAGTGCATTTTTGCGCGGACACATGCTGTCTTTGCTGCTGGGCATCTTTGCCGCCGTTGCCGCCGTGTCCTACTTTCTTCGCACGATCCGCGGCCAAATTTTTTTCGGACGAATTGCCCTGGCCATGCCGTTTCTCGGAAAACTTTTTCTCATGCAAAATTTAGTCATTTTCCTTCAAACCTTTGGCCTACTCCTGAAGCATGCGGCCCCATTTACGGATGCGCTCCTGCTGGCGGCAGATTCCATTCCCAATTTGGCCATGAAAAAATACTTTCGCCGCCTCGCCGACCGCGTGCGCGGCGGTGAATTGCTAGCCGATCTGCTCGCCCATTCCCCTTATATGCTTCCATTTATTCATGGATTGATGGCCGTTGGGGAAGAGACGGGACGCCTTTCCCCCATGCTGCTCCAGGCGAGCGACGCCCTTTCCGAGGAACTCAACGGCGCTCTGGAGCGCGCGACCGCCATGGTGCAGCCCATCCTTGTGCTCATTCTGGCCGCCGTAGTTGCCACCATCGCCGCTGCCATGTTCCTACCTATGACCCAGATGCTGCAACTTTCAAATTTCTAGGTGCGAACCTTACGTAAAGTTCATTGGTCCCTAGTGGTGAATCCCCCGAGGAAAGTGCGCAGTCGATGCTCAACCCGTTCTTTTCCGAGAACTTTCAATAGGTGATAAAAGCTGGGGCCAACGGTTTTACCCGACAGAGCAAATCGGACCGGGTGGATGTAATCGCCGGTTTTTACCCCCATCGATTCCGCCAATGATCCCACCAAATTTTCCAAACTTTCTCCGCTAAATTCTCCCGCCGGTTGGGATTGAATTGCTTTTAAAAATTCGTCAATGCGCTCCAGTGCATCTCTGCCCTGGAATAATTTTTCCATGGCCTTTTCATCGAATGGAAATCTATCGCGGAAAAAATATCCGCAAAAATCACCTAGCGTTTCCAGATTGCGAATTTTTTCCTGGCATACGGCCATTACTTCTCGGAAGTAGTCGTCGGATACGGCCCCGGATAAGCCGCTGCTCCCCAGGGCGCTGCGGCAGCGTTCCACAAATTGATCCACGGGCAGTGCACGGAGATATTCGCCATTCATGTGGGTTAGTTTTTTTTCATCGAACCGGGCATTATTTTTGCTAATTTGCTGCAATTCGAATAGGCTGATTATTTCACCGATGGGCAAAATTTCTCTGTCCTCCTTCGGAGACCAACCCAGCAGGCAGAGATAATTGCGGACAGCTTCCGGCAGAAATTCCCTCCTTTGGTAATCCTCGATGAGCGCTCCCTGGTCCCTCTTGCTCATTTTCCCACTGCCCACCGTTTTGAGGATCAGCGGAATGTGGGCAAATTTCGGAGCTGCCACGGCGAATGCCTGGAAAAGCTCCACGTGCTTGCTTGAATTGGACAGGTGGTCCTCGCCGCGAATGACGTGGGTAATTCCCATGGCAATGTCGTCCACCACGTTGACAAAGTGAAACACGGGAGAGCCATCGGATCGCACGATGACGAAGTCCTTTTCTTCCAGCCGCACCACGTCGCCGCGAATTTCATCGTGAATAATGGCGGGCTTTCCCGACACCCGAAACCATACCGCCCCGTCCCTTCGGTAGGCATGGCCGCTCCGGAAAAGGCGCTGTAGATAATCCTCGTAGATGGCGCCGCGCTCGCTTTGAAAGTAGGGCGCATGATTCCCTCCCTTTTCCGGGCCCTCATCCCAGTCCAGCCCAAGCCATTTCATTCCTTCGAAGAGAACGCGGAGTGATTCCTCCGTGTTGCGCTGCCTGTCCGTATCTTCAATGCGCAGAATAAATTTTCCGCCGCAGTGGCGGGCGTAGAGCCAATTGAATAGGGCCGTTCGCGCGCTCCCGATGTGGAAAAAACCCGTGGGACTCGGCGCAAAGCGCACTCGGACCTCGGATGTGTGTTCGCCCTTAGTCATCATTCCTCCTTTGCCAATTCCGGATCAAATGAAACGGAAAAGCGGTAGGTTTTCCCAGGACGCAGATGGAAAGCCGTACTGCGCTCATAGCTGAAAAGGTAGCAAATTTTTCCAAATCGCGTCCGCATATTTTTCTCCTCAATAACATTGATTGGATCCTGCCATTTCCCGCCGAAGTCATCCCACTGGATAGCGGGTCTGAGATTTTCTTTTCCGAGGGACAGGCACTGGGAGATTCCTGAAATTCGCGAGTAGGGAATGGCGATCGCCATGGCCATGCGGAAGGAGGTCAATCGAATCACACGCCGCGGGAAATAGGTAAAATCACCGCATATCTGCGTTCCGTTAAACGTCCATAGAACCTTGCAACTTGCCGCATTGGGAATTAATTGCTCATCGAGGCCAATGAGATCGGGCTGGTCGTAGCGAAACTGAAATTCCTTCCTCATGCCAATTCCCGTGCTCACATTTTTGCCATAGAATGACGGCGTTGTGACATGACCTTCGAAGGAAAGCTCGGGAAGCATGATGGGGAGATAGACATCCGACGGCGCATCGAACACCGATGGACAGTGGGGAAACGCAAGGCAATCGGAGGTACCTTCACCGTTGCCGCCCACCAGGGGCAATTGGAGCAGTAGTCCGGACGCCTCATCTCTGTAGAGAAATAATCCCTGTTCCTTCTTCATTCCCCTATCAAAGGAAACATACTTTGCATAGGGTGCCTTCGATGGGGAGTCGGCCAGTTCCAATGGAACTTTTAGGGACTTTGCCAGCTGGGACCAAAGCAGTGTCTGGCGAATGACATCAAAGGTAACCGTCGCCGTCGTGCGGTCGGCGCTATCGCCATGCTCCCCATTGCGCACGCAGACGACCCCATGCTCCTGGTCAAAATATTGCATGAAAAAATGCTGTATGGTGCGCCGCAGTGGAGTCACATAGGTTGGCCATTTCTGTGCGTCAATCCAATCATCGGCAAAGGCATAAAAAAGGAAGCTAATATTACTCATATCCGCTGCACACCCCTGGAGGGACCCGAACGACCAATTGGTGCCATCTTCTCTGGTAATATCGAGAATGAGGCGCAAATAGCGCTGCATGTAGGTCCGAAATGCCGGCAGCCGCCGCTCGCGAATGTGCACATTTCCATGGAGTTGCAGCGCCTCCCGGAGCAGCACATAGTGTTCCACCACGCGGCCGTCAAAGCGGCCCCGTATGCCGACCCAGCTAGAATCCATGAATCCGCCGATGGATTCATCGCCCAGCCACCGTATGAGCTGTTCCATCTGGCGATCCGAATCATCCTTGGCAGTGAATCCCAAGCTAAATGCAACGATGCTGTGAATCACATTGAAAATCATTTGGTCCGGACGAACTTGCAGCTGCCGCCGTGCCCAGGTGGTGATTATTTTCTGCGTTTCTTCTCTAAAGCGGGACCAGGCGATGTTGCGGGCCAGATTCAGCCCCATCGTCAGCAGCGCCATCGCAGCGTAGACGCATCCCTCCGCATTTTGCCCATTGTAGTGGAACTGTGCCGCAATGCACCCCGCCACCAAATCATTGAGCTTCGGCCCATCTAACGCGCTTTTTTCCTCCCGATGCAACGTTTGAAATACCGCAAGCGCATAGGCAATATGACCTGCCTCGTCGCCATTGATCAGCTCATCGTCCAATGGAGGAATGATACCATCCTCACCGATGCGTTCTATATAATTTCCCAGTAAAATCTGGGCAATATCCATGCTCTGGGCTGCAAAATTTTGCATAAGTGTTGTAATGTAACCCTCCCAGGACTGAAAGGGTCCCTAGGGAAGTCAAGGGATTTTTTTATTTTTCCTAATTCGCCTTTTCAAAATTAAAAACTTCACAGACTATCCTACTGGCCATCGACACTTTAAGCGGAACGGCACATCTGCCCATTCCGCAAGTTTTACGGAGAAGATTTCGGCCGGTGCTACTCACTTTTCGCATTTTTCCCGTCATTGCCAATGGCGCTAACGGGGCACATCTCCATGGCCTCGAGGCAGAGGTTTCTTTCCTCATCCGTCTCCGGCTGATGCTTCACGTAGGAGTAGCCTCCATCGTTCTGCCGAGCAAAACAATCGGCGCAAATTTCGCGGCATAGGTCGCAGTCAATGCACTGATCGTCAACGTAGTATTCGCCGGGAACATTGTCCGGCCATCTATCTCCTAGGTCTGCCATACCGCATTCTCATAAAGATCCATACCCCTGTCAAGCCGCTTGATGAAATAAAAAAATAAAAAACACACTTGACGATCCGTGAAATTGGCCATAGGACTCTGCCTGTATCTCAGTGGAGGAACCATATAATGTCAGTAAAAATTCGCTTACAGAGGATGGGCAGGAGGCACTGCCCACTTTTTCGCATCGTCGCCGCACATTCCAGCGCACGGCGCGACGGCCGCTACATCGAAGGCTTGGGGGTTTATAATCCGAGCCCAAAGGGGGAGGAAGTCAAGCTGACCCTCGACGAAGAGCGGGTGAAATATTGGCTGGGTGTCGGAGCGCAGCCAACGGATACGGTGCGCGCCCTCATCCGGCAGGCCTGCGCTTCCATTGCCTAGGCTGCAAAAGTTTTTAAAATGAGCTGCGAATGCCCCAATACCTTCGATGTGCTTTCGCTGTTTCCAGCGATGCTGGACGGCTTCATCGGTGAAAGCATTTTGGCGCGGGCAATTCGTAAAAATCTTCTCAGCGTAAAATCCCACTCCATAAGGAAATGGGCAACTGGAAAGCACAGCATTACCGACGATCGGCCATTCGGCGGCGGAGCGGGAATGGTGATGAAGCCGGAACCCCTTGCCGGAGCCATAGGTGATCTGCGCGGGGAAAAATCGCTGATCATCTACCTTTGTCCGGACGGTGAACCTTTTTCAACGGCAATGGCACGGGACCTTGTCCGCGAGGAGCACATTATCCTTCTCTGCGGGCACTATGAGGGGATCGATGAACGCATCAGAGAGAAATATGTCCAGAGGGAAATCTCCATCGGCGACTACGTGCTTACCAATGGCGTGATTGCCGCCGCCGTAGTCATCGACGCGGTGGCGCGCCACATCCCGGGTGTCCTTGGAGATTTTCAGTCCCTCGAACAGGACAGTTTTTCCGATGGCCTGCTGGCATTTCCCCAGTACACTCGCCCGGAAATTTTTGAGGGCATGGAGGTGCCAAAAATATTAATGGGCGGGCACCATAAAAAGATTGACCAGTGGCGCCAGGAACAACGTATTCGTAGAACTCGGCAGAGAAGGATGGATATGATAGGAGGAATGAAAAATGAATAGAAAAATAAGAAAAATTACGGAAAGTGCCGTTCGCCAGGAACGGATAGGTGGGTTTAAGGTCGGCGATGGCGTGCGCGTGCACGTACGTATCCGCGAGGGTGAAAAGGAACGCGTTCAAATTTTCTCCGGCATTGTGCTGGCAAGGAAGGGAACGGGCGCAACGGAGACATTCACCGTTCGCCGCATATCCTATGGCGTGGGCGTTGAAAAGGTGTTTCCCATCCACTCTCCGTTCGTCGAAAAAATTGAAGTGGACCGCCGCAGCGTAATCATGCGTGCAAAACTCTATTACCTGCGCGACCGCATTGGCAAAGAAGCAACGAAGGTTCGGGAACCCAAGCGCAACACCGCTTCCTAGCGAAATGTTCGCGGGAATCGATGCCGGCGAAGATTGGGCAACAGCCGAAGAAATTTTGTTCGCTAGCACTGTTTTTTCATTGACGAAGAACTATTGCCTACTACGCTGATCGCGATGAAGAATTCTCTGCCCAATGATATTCGTCGCTATTTTCCGTTCACCGCCCACTCCGTTGAATTGCCGGACGGCCACCGCATGCATTACGTGGATGAGGGAAGGGAGAATTTAACTCTTTTTTTCCACGACATTCCTCTGTGGTCATTTTACTTTCGCAATTTAATCCGCGATTTGCGCGCTAATTTTCGCTGCGTCGCTCCCGACTATTTGGGATTCGGCCTGTCTGACAAGCCGGAGCAATATCCCTATTCCCTGCAAACCATCGCTCAGAATGCCATTGATTTTCTCATCAAACTCAATGTTGGAAAATTCAATCTTGTCCTCCACGGCTGGGGCGGAGTTCCCGGAATGGTGGTTGCCCAACGCTGGCCTGAACGGGTCAATCGCATCGTATTGCTCAACGGCAATTGCTTCACCGACTACGCGCCCCCCAGTGAATACTCCCTCTACCTTACCGGGGGCTTGGGAAAAGTTCTCATTGACATCTTTAATCTTCCCGTTTTGAAGGCGGCATTCGGAACCGACGTGGGGAGCTATTCGCGGAAAGGCTACCGATTTCCCTACACATCAAGAAAGGACAGGGTGCCGATCCGCACATTTATCGAAAATTTGCCCTCTTCGGGCAATGGAAACGCCGAACGGTGGCTCAAGGAGGTTAGCGAGGGCATCTCCATCCTCATGCACAAACACGTCCTTGCAATATGGGGAATGCGGGATAAGGTTTTCCATGCGGACATATTAAATCACTGGGAGGATTCATTCAACGAACCCACCATCCACGAATTATCCTCCGCCGGCCGCTACGCACTTGAGGAAGAATTTGATGTCATGCTGCCCATTATCCGTCGATTTTTGCTCGGAGGGATTGAGGTGAAGATTCCGATATAATAATTGTCTAAAATTTAATTGGAAATTTGATCAATTTTCACCTATTTTCTAATTTATAAACTCCTGGCCAATGTATTCGAGCCTGTGAATGAATTGGTGATCGGGACTTTTCCCAGCGGAAAAAGTGACAAGTGTTTCGCCCGCGGAATGCAATAATTTGAAAAGACGGATCTGCTTCTACGATGGGCGGAAATTCACAGTGAATTATTTGTCCCCAAAGATCAAAATGCGTGGCATGCGTGAGTCTAAAATTGCACCAAATATCTCGCTTGAATGCATCTACCTGGTCTGTCTCGGTCGCACATTTATGTATTTGCGTGGATAAAATTTTTTATTAGTTTTGAGAAATTGTTCTTGTAAAGGGCAAATTTTTGTGCATACATAGTTCATCATGGTAGAGAAAGCGCATTTGAATCCATCGAATCCCGTTCCGAATGCTGGAATAAGGAATATCATCTGTGTCGGGGTGACTCTTCTAATGACAGTTAGTTGTGTGATCCTTGCCGTTTGCGCGCCATTTACATTTGCCGCCGCAGCCGCCGCATTGCAACTTTCGACCTCAATGTTTTCGACGGTACTCTTGGGCGTCTCGACAGCGGTCATTATGTCAATGACAATTAATTCATTCATATTTTTCCTCTGGGGTCAGTTCTCCAAGAGTCCAGAACCGGTAAAAGCCGAATTACACCACGTTCCTAATCAACCCGAACTCCCAGAAGTTAATTTGAATAAAAATGACCCAAGCGAACCACCGCAGGTCCCCGATCAACACAAATTCCAAAGAACTACTTTGAATGAATGTGGTCAAATCAAATCACCGCAAGTTCCTAATCAATCCAAATTCATGGATCCAACAATGAATGTGTTTTCTGAAATTGAAGCAATACTGACAGGCATTACAGCGTACAGTAGTGCTGTTGATACTGCCATTAACAACTTAGAGAAGTTGCATCATTCTACTTTCACCGATGATGAAAAGTGTGTAATTGGCGATATTTTGACTAAATTTAATATCGGCCTTACCAATATAGAAACTATAGAAATAACTGATAAAAAAGTTTTCATAAACGGCTCACAAATTGAAACTGCAGAATTTATAACAGAAAATGTTTTTAAAGTTTTACTGAAAGAATGTAATAATTTACGTACATTTCACTGCAAAAGCAACAACTGGCACTTTAAAATTGATTGCTTTCCAAGTGGCATTGGCACTATTGATATCAACTCTACCTCACTTGAAATTGATGCAAATGTATTTAAAGATTTAGCTGATCTTCACGCATTAGCCATTCAAAATGTAAAAGTTAATGGCGAAATCACAGAGCTACCAAGCGAATTGGCACATATTGTATTCAGGGGAAATTTTACATTTAATAAAGGTTTATTTTCAAACATCAATGGTCTTGAAAGACTGATAATCACCGATACGCAAGTTAGTGATTGTGCTACCATCGATTCCCTTCCAACTCAGATTAGATGTTTCATGATTGACGCACCAGTAAAATTTAGCGCAACAGCAATTAATAAATTAAAAGATCTTTGCAGCTTATACCTTAGTAAAAAGGTAAGTGTGCACGGTGGCAATTTAGAAATTTCCCCTAATTGCAACAAAGAAAACTGCCATGCTCAGATGTGTTCCAATGCTAATATTCAAGAGGGATGAGCGCATTCGCCATTGGTCTGGTCTATTACGGAGTGGGTAGAATATTTTCCCATAGATATTTAGGATACGCTCCTCGGCGAACGAGTTCGTCAATGTGACCGTCGACAAGTGCAGCATCTGATGCATTGGTTATGCCCATCCAGGATGCATTGGTTATGGAAATGCGCATGGAAATCTCTCCACTTCGACTGCATTCATTGGCCACCGTCGGCAGCATCCACTCCGCCAAGGATAGGATTTCCGCACTTTGATTGAAAAATTCCGCGGCATTTTTCCTGAAAATTTGAAAAATTTCCCGTTGAAAATAGAAAAAATTCATGGATACCGGCTCATCACCTGTGAAGCAGCGATTCGACCGTCCATCGATAAATTTTCCATGGGCTTGCTCTATTTGAAAAAATTCTTCGATTTTTTCCAAATATTCGCCATCGGAGATGCACAGGCCACGGGATACGGCTCCTGCATTTGGCACCGTGTGCCTTAGCCTGTAGGCAATGGTAGCATTTTCTTTGGGAAAACGCCCAATTAACTGCTCCATGTCTTTCCAGGCTTGGTGCCCATAGAGATCGTCGCCGTTGATGACTAAAAATGGCCCATTTACTGCATGGGCCGCGGCATAGGTGGCGTGGGCCGTTCCCCAGGGTTTTTTTCGGCCAATTGGAATTTTTGTCCCCGATGGAACGTTGGATGGATCTTGCTCGACGCAGTGAATTTCCATGAATTGCCGTGGTTTTTCTAGCAATTCTTCCATTTCTTCCCGCTGGGACCTTTGGATGACACAAACGACCCGGCGAAATCCACGGTCATAGGCAGCACGCAGCGAATATTCAAAAATGGCATGGGCACCGGGACCAATTTTCTTCATTTGCTTGGGGCCACCGTAGCGGCTTCCGATGCCGGCGGCGAGTATGACAATGGCAACTTTGTCCATTCAGACAATTCCCGCTTGGCGAATTTCCCGACCGATAGATTCGAATAGATCCCGATCCCACCACTCGTAGGGAATACGCTGGCAATCCATTCCGGCGCGGCGGGCGGCTTCTTCGCCTACTGGACTATCTTCAAATACGATGCATTTTTTCGGCTGTTTTTTTATTCGCTCGGCGGCGAGGAGAAAGAGGTCGGGGTCCGGCTTACTATTCTGCACATCTTCGCGGGTTAGGATGGAATGGAAATGATTTTTTATTTTTAAATTATTTAATATGTAATGCACATTGACCTTCTTTCCCGACGAAGCGACGGCCATGGAGCGTTTTTTTTCGGCGCGGATGAGATTGACCACGTGATGAATCGGCTTAAAGCGCGGGAGCCACTGTGTAGTCAGCCCATCCAATGTGTGCAAAACTCTGTCGACGTCCAGCAGGGTGCCATTCTGGTTATTATACTCAATGATCGTTTGCCGCAGGCAGCGGCCGCCATTGGATCGAAACTCCTCCCATTCAATTTCCCTCTGCGCACCGTGGGTGCGAATGGAAAGGTTCCATAGGTGATGATAGATGCCCATCGTATCGGCAATGGTGCCATCACAATCGAATATAAAAGCATCGTATCCTGATGATAAATAGTGTTTTAGCATAATATTGTACTCCATTGACTCTTCTACGCGAAATTGCGCAATGAGCTATTCAGGGACCAAATAAACGGACCAATGACCTATATCTTAGGCATCGCGACGACAAATGCAAGAATAATGTCGACCAATTTTACCCATTGGAATTTTCCTGCGGCACTCACAAAGGAATGGCAACAAAATTTTGAAAATTCTGCATGGCAGAAAGGGCATTTTCGCCGAAAATTTCTCAGATCGACAAAATGCAGAGCGATGATTGCTGCCATGGGTGGGCCTCATAAAGATTTTCCCTTTAAATGAAATAGATTTCATATGAAAGTGCAGGTGGTTTTAAGATGGCAAGTGAAAATTTGATCATATCCCCTAGCAATGCGCAGTTGCATATTTCCAAAAAAACAACGAGAAATATGCTGTGCATTTCTTCGGCAGTACTGCTCATCGGCACCTGTGTTCTTGTTGCCACTTATCTCCCATGCACATTTGGGACCATTGCGATGGCACTGCAGTTGCCGGCAACTCCACTCTATGCCATACTTTTGGCCGCATCTTTCGGAATTATTTTTTCCTCATTGCTTGGTTCACTCATATTTTTTCTGTGGAATCGGAGGTGCAGATTTAGTAGAAAGGTACGGACTCAATGGAATGAATATCCGCCAGTTGAATGCATTGATTCTACTGGCTGATGGAAACTTGCGCAATATAGCTTCAATTGCAAAGAATTGCACCGATTGCTTCATTGAAATTGCAGGCTCACAAAAAGAATGTGCGATCGGAAAAAATATACTCAATGTGCTACTGGGAGAATGCTCTTCGCTGAAAAGCTTTAGCTGGGACTGCGCTTTGGGCGATTTCGAATATTGGGAATTTAATTTATGTCACTTGCCCCCATCGCTGGTAAATCTTACCATTACTGCAGATTGTTTTACAATTGCGGCCAACTTATTTACACAGCTGCCGCATCTTGAAGAGTTAATCATTGGCCCAGCAAAAATAAATGGAATTATCGACCATCTTCCCAATTCCGTTAGAGTCGTTAAACTCTATTCAAATTTTCAATTTGCGCCAAATTTATTTGAGGGATTGAATAGCCCCAGTGAATTGCGCATTCACAATGCACTTGTAAGCGAAAATGCCACAATTATAAAATTGCCAATATCACTTGAAGTGCTTTCAATTTTTTCACATGTGACGCTTGATTACAGCTCACTCAATGAGCTAAATCGGCTCAAATATCTGCATATTTATCCTGTAAAATAACCGCTAATGTAGAAAAATTTCCAAGCTCATTGAAAGATATTGTGATTCATTCGCAGCTGACCATAAATGCCAATGCATTGACTAATCTACGTACGCTAAAATACTGCATTGCACATGATGTGAAATTTCAGGGCATTCCCTCGAAGCAAGATTTGGCAAAAGCATTACATTCAACGGGATGCATCGTTGATTTCAAACTAGGAAATAAATACCGTGCGGCGAAATATTTTCACCCGTTGCAGCAGCGATAACATCCATAGGAAATTTTTTTTAAGGAATGATTCATGTTCTCATTAAAAATATGTGGGGTTTTGCATTTTCACAGAATTTCTAGTGCGAGAGCATCGGCGAGGAGCATTCCACGGTCGGTAAGAGCGTAGTGCGTTGCTGTTTTTTTTAACAATCCCGCATCGCACCATTGGCTAAATTTGCACCGATATTTTTGCGACTTGGAGCATTCCATTAGATCCATGGTGGCCAATGGAATTCCATCCCTCATGCGCAATCCGAAAATAATCGTATCTTCAAGCAGCGTCGATTGGTCAATGGCCTGCACTTCCACTTCAATGGGATTTTTTTGAAAAATACCGTCCATCCACTTTTCCAAGTTGGAAATGTTTTGAAATCTCCTTCCCCGGTATTGGGAGGCCCCCGATGGGCCAATGGCCAGCCATTCCCCCATGCGCCAGGTGTTCACGCTGTGGATGCATCGCTTTCCTTTTTTTGCAAAATTTGAAACCTCGTAGTGCTCCATTCCACTGCTAACAAGGTAGCTCACTGCCAGGCGATGGAATCTTTCTCCGCTTCCCACCCTGGTTGCATATTTTTCCGTAAATTTCGTTCCCTTTTCCAGGGTCAAATGGTAAGCAGAAATGTGGTCCGGGCCCAGCTGCACCGCCGTTTTTAAATCCTCTTCCCAGTGGCGCAGCCGCTGCCCTGGAATTGAAAAAATGAGATCTAGGTTCACATCAAATGAAAATTTCCGCAGCATGTCATAGGCATGAAAAATTTGTGCGGCGCTTTGCCGGCGCCCGAGGATACCTAGAAATTTCTCGCTGAAACTTTGCACCCCCAGAGAAATTCTCGTCACACCGATGTCGGCGAAGGTTTGCAATTTTTCCAAGGAAAGGGTCGATGGATTACACTCAACTGTCCATTCCACCAGAATCTTTGGGTCAATCGGAAGAAATTGGCGAATTTTATGAAATGCGGAGCAGGATAGCAGGGATGGAGTTCCACCTCCAAAAAACACCGTACCTATGGGTTCGGAGCAGTGGCGCATTTTCCATTCCTCCTCCAGCACACTTACGTAGGATTTGAGCAGTGGCTTCCGCGGCAATTCCTTATAAAATGCACAATAGGAGCAGGGCGATGCGCAAAATGGCACGTGCACGTACACTCCAATGGAATCACCGAAATTGGGAAATAAATCGGAAGTCATTGCGATAGAAATGCCGGACGTCGTCAATGCCGTAGAGAAGCATAGCGATGCGCTCGATGCCGATGCCCCACGCTTGGCCGGACCAGCAATTGCCGTCGATACCAACGGATTGAAACACATTGGGATGAATCATTCCACACCCGAGAATTTCCACCCAAACATTGCTTAATTTTCCTAAATTTGAGACCCGCATATCCACCTCATAGCTGGGCACAGTGAAGGGAAAAAAACTCGGACGATAGCGCATTTCAACGTCCTCACCAAAGAGACCATGGAGAAAAAAGTCAACGGATGCCTTCAGATCGGCAACGGAGACATTTCTGTCCACATGAATGACATCGCACTGGTGAAAATTGGCACTATGGGTCGCATCGGCCGTATCACGGCGGAAAACTCGCCCCGGAGCGATTACTTTCAAAGGCAAGTCGCCCCGCAAAAGCGACCGAATTTGCACAGTTGTGCAATGGGTTCTTAGCAAAAAACGCTCATCCCCATGCTTTTTCACGTTTCCACAGGATAGGTCCTGTGGAAAAAAAAAGGTATCCATCGTATCCCTGGCAGGATGTGTGCTGGCCATGTTTAAGGCGTCAAAGCACGTCCACTCCGTTTCCATTTCCGTTGCTTCCACGGCGGAAAATCCCAAGGTGCGAAAAATTTCGACGATGCGATCCCGCACCAGCGACAGTGGATGGCGGCAACCGATGGAGGAGTGGGGAAGAGCCAATGTCGGATCAATGGTTTTTCCAATTTTTCCCTCAATTTCCCGCTGCCCGATGCGTTCTTCTACCTGGCCAAGCAGGGACAGCAATTCCGCCTTCACCGCATTGGCTTCCTTTCCGACGGCGGACCGCATCTCCTTCGGAAGGGAACTGATTTTTCCAATGAGCACGGTCAGCGCACCCCGCGGCCCAACAAATTCCGCACTCAACGCCTCCAGCTGAGGCCGCTTTTCAACGGCGTCCACTGCGGAGAGCAAGCGGCCTGGCAAATTGCGGAGATGCTCGATAAGATCCTCTGCGGAATCCATGCTCCCTATCCTTTGCAGCAGCAGTGACAGCACTCTTCACTTTTTTTCGCCGCCAGTGCCGCCTTTGATTTTTCAACGAGCGCGGCGAATGCGATCGGATCATTGATGGCCAACTCGCTCAATGACTTGCGGTCCAACTCTACTCCAGCGGAAACAAACCCGGCCATGAGGCGGCTATAGCTCACGCCGAGCGGCCTGCATGCCGCATTGATGCGCACAATCCAAAGCTGCCGAAATTCACTTTTCTTGCGCTTTCGATCCCTGTAGGCAAAGCAGCCGGCGCGCCAAAAGGCGTCCACCGCATAGCGATATAACCGGGATTTATTTCCGAAATATCCCCGTGTTTGCTTTAAAATTCTTTTGCGACGCTTCCTTGTCGCAACAGCATTCGTAGCCCTTGGCATATTTTTCCTTTCGCTTTAATTTGCGGGAAAAGGCCGCCAAATATTATTCCACCCTTTCCCAGCATTACAATTTCACGCCGGCCCAATTCTTCAACTTCCAAAGCATTAAGCGCACAGCATTGCCCGCTTCACATGGGGAGAAAATCCGGGCGATACCCGTTTATCCCCATGGGAACGGCGCTGACTCTTTGCCGTTTTATTGCGCAGCAAATGTCCATATCCGGCGGTGCGGCGTAGGACCTTCCCGCCGGCGGTCAACTTAAAACGTTTCGAAACTGACTTTCTTGTTTTTGGCATGGCTCAGGCGAGCAAAAATCTTTCAGGGGGATTTGTAAAGGGATTTTTTTAATTATTTTACGTCAACGGATTAAGTCGTTGATTTTGCATCATTTGCGCACTCCGAATTCGGCAATATAGGCATTGAATAGGAACTCATAAAGCCAATCCAATGCGAAGCGAATCACTCACAATTTTAAAGTATAATTCATGGGATCGATCGGAATAATTTAAATAGCTGTGCAAAAATTAAATTTTTCCCTTGCAAATGTCGGCAAAATATTTCAAAAGTACACCTAGCCAGAAGGGGCTTTGTAGGATTTGCTTATTCATCGATATTTAAAAAATGAACATAGAAGGTAGACACAGTAATCGTCCTGAAGAAGATAGTCAAATGAGAGAGCTATCCCCAAAAAGCACTCACTGCAATGCCATTCTATGGCTGGGCGCTCAAACTGTGCCGATGAAGATTTTTATTTCAATTGGCATCGCCTTCGCGGTGGGAGCATTGCTGTCGGGAGCAGCTGCCCTGTTCTTGAGCCTTGCATTTGGGGCCATTAACCCATTAGCCACTGTTGCCTTGGGTCTAATTTCTGCACTCGCCGTTGGCCTCACACTGCTTATCTGCACGCGGGAGAAAAGCACGGAAAATAATGATTCATTGCACGCAGATGATTTAGATCTGAGTGAAACAGTTACTCCATTGCTCACAAACCAAAATGAACCAATTACTTCATCGTCTATGAATGATTTAAATCAGAGTAAGGTAATTGCTCCATTGCCCGTGGGTGATTTAGATCAGAGTGGGGCAGTTACTTTTCAAGAAGTTGAAGAACCTGTCAGCGAGTCAGAACGACCAATGAAGGACCTGCTAACATTCATGAATGACCTCAAGTCCACCCTGCTCGACTCCCAGCTAATAGAGGTAAACTATGCAGATAGGACGGCAAAACTGCAAGAGCTATTTAAAAAATTGCATAGCTTTAGCCTGGAAATTTCTTCGGATAACAGAGTTGCCGAGCAACCAATGTTTTCCAGTAATTTAGACACCACAATGCTCAAAGTTACCCCATTAAATTGCAAATTCATCGGGGAGGCTCTCATCCCAGCACAATTCGCATTCATATCCCTTGCCCACTGCTTGCGGTCGGATGAAACAACTTCCGACCAAATCACCCAAGAGGCCACCTCGGCCTATGCGGCGGCGAATACACTTTTGGCCACTTGTCAGGAGCTCAGTGAAGAACAAAATACCGATTGGAATTTAGGGGATCAATTGACAGCATTTAATGTGAATGCGAATTGGGACGACTTTGAACAAGCGCAGAAGATAATTAGCAACGACAAAGTGGTTAAACTCATTTACTGCCTGAATTCACTCGCCCGTTTGCCAATTGGCAAATGGGCTGAAATGTTTCAATTTCCAATTGATAATTGCACAAAATTACTCGAAGTTTCCAATGAAAATCTTGAAATGGTCAGGAGTTGCTTTCCGAAAATGAAAGACGCAGTAATGGCTTTAATTAACAGAACGGACGACTCGATTTCCGAGGATGCAATTCTCGAAGCACATGCCACCATTATGAAATTTATGCGTGCTTTACAGCCGGCGAAATCAGGATCAACTCTTCGAAAGAAAAGGATATCGCAAGGCGAAACTGCATGGCAAAATGAACGCCATAGTGCATACAGGGAACTGACGTTTGTTGCCGCTTATCGCGTTATCCATGGAAAGCCATTAAATGAATTGAAGGATTTAAAATTGATATTTCCGCTTTTAAATTCACTCGGCGTAGACTACGCACGTGTATTTTACATAAACCTTGAACGCGTGAAGTCAAAAATTAACACACTCCCGATTTCAGGAGATACGAAGTCATTCTTCCATTCCGCATTGGCACACGTGATCATCTCGATCGTAAAAAAACAATTGCAGCCAAGTGAGGGCACCGACTCCATGGTGGATCGTGCGCAATTCTTAGTTGAGTTCACCGAATCATTCATTGGCGCATTTGAGCACTACATTGATGAGTGTTGCAACGAAAATGATGCAAACACTTCGGAGGGAAGTCGACGTGCATTCATTTCTCAATTTCAAGAAAAATTAGTGGGCAATATTTCTAAAAGACTACTCCATGAATGCGACGAAAGTATCCAGCTAAAAGTCAAAGAGGACGCCATAGAATTGCTGATGAATCATATAAATGACTTGATTCTTGAAAATTTGCCCGAGGATCTGAAGTCTGCTTTATTAAATAATACGCAAGGCGCGAACGATGAAGACTTTACTTTGCTTCAAAAAATGAGCGATGAAGAAATAGCCACGGCAAACAGCCTCATCGATCTCTTTTTAGCCAAAATATTCCCCCGCTTACCCCTTGACATTGATGAAACTCTGAAAAAACAGGTAACTTCCAAGTTGAAAGCAAAATATAAAAAAATTAAATATGATGATAGAAGTGTTAATAATGTATTGTCGATAATTGCATTGAACATCAGGGTTGGAATTAATGGGAAAATGAAGAACAATTTAATAGATCGCATTAGAACTGCACTCAAAATAAAGATGAAAGGGGCCGAGTCTCAAATGAAAATAAATTATGGTGTTGCAGGGTTATTGTCTGAAAAAATAATAGAATGCATAACTGCCAAGATTGAGAGTTTCGAAAAGAACAATAAAAATGAAGCGAAGCACGAAAAGTTAAATATAATTACCAGGTCTCTACCCGACATAATCAATATTATTGCTCCTACTATGCAAGCAGAAGAAAACTGGATCAAATACGATAGCGATATACTAGAACCTGCAAGGATATTAAGTTCTTCCATTAAAAATGAATTGTACAATTACATTGTCGATGAAATAAAATCCAGTGTAAATGAAAAAGGCGCAATTTTTACCGCCAAGCTCATGCGCGAACTTATTCAGTCGATGCAGCAGCAAAATACCCTACTTAATTTTATCAACTCTTTCTTGCAAGTAGCTCATGAGAATAAGTTTACTGAGAGGTTCACAATAATAGATGGAAAGACGCGTCAGATGAGTTTCCTTGGAATAAAAATATTAGCAGGGGAGATTATTTCCTCTCTCAATTTGGCAATTTCGCCCAGGTTGCACAGAGACATAGCAGATGAAATTAAAGAAATACTCAATGCTGTATTCGAAAAAATTAATAATTCGCAAAGCAATAAATGCACGTCCGAAGAATTGGTCAAACAGATTGATGACCAACTCAATCCTCAAAAGAGTGCCTATGAAAAGCATTTAATTGCTAGGAATGATAATTCGTACCACATTGCAGCGAAATTGCGCGCAGCCGAAGCTAGCAAAAAATCTTATGAGGCAAAAATAAATGAATTAGAGGGACGGGAAGCTACTCTTATTTCCGCTACTGATTATAATGTCATTACAAATGAATTAGCTTCATTAACAGAAAAAGTTACACATTATACCACTCAAGCAAAACAACTTAATGCTATGTTGAACAAAGAAAAGGAATTTGAAGCAAAGATAAAAGCTGCAGAGCTGGAACTTGCCAATGCAAGGAAATCCTATATTGATACACTCAGAAAAATGTCCTCCCAGGATAAAGTAAACATTCAAACGATAAATGCTTATTCTCCTCATGCCCATGCATATAACGTAGCAGCTCAGACAGTTGCCAGGCTGTACAAGTCTCACGCTTCGGAGTCCCTTAACTAAGCAATTTTGAAAATTTTTGCCGTCCAATGTGCATTCCGAAGATTTTCCCCGTGAAAAAACACTGCATACGGGACCGTCTCGCCTTTACATTTCGCCAAGCAGGCGGTATTGCATTGCCTCAATGAGATGATGCTGCTCAATATTTTCCGCCGATTCCAAATCAGCAATGGTGCGTGCCACCTTGAGAACTTTCCCATAGGCTCTTGCGGAAAGCGCTCCGTGATCCACCGCCTGTCGCAGAAGGGTCTGCTCTCCTTCGCTGAGCCGGCAAAATCGACGCATTTGGCTTTCGCTTAGCCGAGCATTGCATGAAAGCGGAAGTCCCTGGTAGCGAACGCTTTGTCGCTGCCGTGCCATTTCTATGCGGCTTCGTATCTGCTCGGAAGTTTCCCTCATTGCTCCGCCGTTTGAAGTCAATGCGTCCGCCGGAACAGCCGGCATGTCGATGTGGAGGTCAATGCGGTCAAGGAGTGGACCGCTAATTTTTCCAAGGTACTCGTGAATTTGACGGGATGAGCAGCGACATCGATGATTCCTCGAGCCATAGTATCCGCATGGACAGGGATTCATAGCGGCAATTAGGATAAATTCACAGGGAAATTTCACCTTTCCGAAGCTGCGAGAAATGGTAATCATCCCGCTGTCCATGGGCTGACGCAGGGATTCCAGCGTTGCCCGTGAAAATTCAGCCAATTCATCCAAAAATAGAATGCCGTTGTGGGCAAGGGAAATTTCTCCCGGATGGGGATTGCTTCCGCCGCCGACTAGGCCAACGCGGCTAATGGTGTGGTGGGGAGCACGAAATGGCCTGGAAAAGGGCTGAAGTCCATCGCCATGCATCACGCCAGCCGCCGAATAGATCCCGACAATGTCAATGAACTCTTCGATGGTCGGCGCAGGCATAATGGTTGGAATGCGCTGGGCAAGCATGGACTTCCCAACGCCCGGACTGCCAATCATCAATAAATTATGTCCACCGGAAATGGCGATTTCGGCCACCCGCTTTGCCCGATCTTGTCCAATAATGTCGGAAAAATCATGAACCAACCCCGCACTCGAAGATGCATATTTTTCCGGCGAGGTGACCAATGCCGATGATTTTCGCTGCTCATCGGGCCGTTGCCGCAGCAAATGAATGGTGTCAGTAAGATTTTCAACGCCGTAAATTTCCACATTCTCAATGAGAATGGCCTCCTGGGCAGATGAGAGGGGCAATATCACACCTCTTTTTCCCATTTTTCGCGCCTGAATGGCCATGGCAATGGCGCCGCGAATTGGCAAAATGCGGCCCGAGAGGCTCAGCTCTCCGGCGATGAGAAAATCGTCAATGCACGGTGCCTCAATTTGCTTACTAGAAAGGAGCATGCCCAGCGCGATGGGAAGGTCATAGATGGGACCTTCCTTGCGCATGCTGCCCGGCGAAAGATTGATGGTGGTTCGGGTGTGTGGCAGCTTAAACCTATTGCTCTGAAGGGCAGAGCAGACGCGGTCTAGAGATTCCTTGACGGCCGCATCGGGAAGGCCAACGAGAATGAAACGCAACTCTCCGCGTTCTCCCATATTGACTTCTATTTCAATGGGATAGGAGGTAACGCCCCAGAGGGCACCGGAATGAATTGTGGATAGCATAGTGGCGATGCAATTTAGCTGCCTCGAAGTGACGAGGGTTAAAATTACAGCAAATCATCGCCACTACCCATCATCTCGACACACAAAATCTACAACAATGGTAATCCTTATGCAATTGGCAGTAATTTTCAAGAAAAATTCTACAAAATTTCAATTGCGTCGGAGCCGCACAATTTCATTCTCTGCAACTGCAACTTCAACAGGTGAATTTTTGCCACTGGAAAAATATGCCCAAAAAAGCATTGACTTTCATCGGTAGTTTCATCAGAGTATAGGCGTAATTGAAGGAAAAATGGGCGGAGATTATAGAGAGTTTATTTATGTTGTTTCTGCAGGCCAGAAACCTCTTTCAAAGGGTATGGAGAATGTCACCCCGTTTGTTCAAAGCGCCAGAGACAACGTAACGTACTACGTCATTGTCAAGGGCGGAGCAACTCCGAATGCGGAAAAAATGACCCCCAATGCCCACATTGCGACAATTATGGCAAATTTCAACTGCAGGTCATTCGTTGCCATTCTCATGTGGCTATTTTGCGGCTATTTTAGAAGTGTGAATGGCTACGAGAAAATGTTCAATGCAGTCAACGGCAAAGGCAATGACGATTCCATTGCCCATGGGGTCATAGAAAAATTAAAGCAATCTAAAAAAATGCAGCAGGGTATTACCCCCACCGAGATTCCCATTGAGGACAGTCAGTCTGAATTAGGCTCAACTACGCAGTTCACCGAGATTCCCATTGAGGACAGTCAATTTAAATTAAACTCAACTACGCAGTCCACCGACCATCGCCGCATCGATGTCGCTAAATTTAATCCCTCAAATTTCAGCGCACAACTCGGCAAAGACTGCCACGAAAACTATTTTTTTGAACAGATAAAAGGTGCAGCGAACTTCTTAAATGGCGAAAAAAATAGCAAAAATTTCATCCAAGTGAATGAAACGCAATTGAGCTGCAAAAGCTATACGCTAATAAAAATCGACGGGAATGAAGGTCCCACATTTGCCTATCGCGTCAAATTCGATTCCGAAAATTCTGCAAATTTAGTGATAGAGAAAAATTTGAGCCAATCCGAAGACGAAGCAATCAACGAAAATGCGCTACTACCCAGCGGAAAATATGCATTCATTGGCAGTAATTGCCATGTTGCATGCGACAGTGACGGCAGCGTGTATTTCATTAATTTGATCGGCGAAGGAATCATTTGCGCATCCAGTGAAGCTTTCTTGAAAGACGAAAACTTCGGTGATGACGAATGGCTGGGCAACTTTAAAAATACATTTAAGTATGGATCAACCGAGCTCAATGAAACCATACAAATGAAGAATTATAATCTAATGGAAATCACGCAAAAGCTCGATGCGACCTTACATGTAGTAACGAAAAAAATTTTATTTCCTCAAAGCCCTGAAACTATGAATTTCATGCATGCGGAAGTTGACGTGGATCGACTCGCTGGCGATGGATCATATGTGGTGGTTAAACTTACGCAAAAACCAGGCGTGCGCGGTGACGAACTAGGCGGACAGCCGGCATGGGAAATCAGCGCCGACGATTGCCATGAGGTTGAATTCTGCCGCAATGAAAGTGGCAATGACGATCCGGTAACAATCAAAAGAAAAACTAATTTATGCATCATTACTACGAAAGTGCAGGAAAATCCCGATGATGGAGATGTGGAATTTTTAGAATCCGACAAAGAAATGCTCCTTCAATTTAGCAACAATGGGAATTGCTCACTAGTCAACGATAGTGTCTACGTTTTTATACCTAGAAATACAAAAAATTTTGGGAAGGATATGGAAAGTAGCGAGGAAGACGCTCCCACACTTTTAGATTCGGACAATTTTACTGATATCTATTTCTTTCGCACCAATTCTCGCGGGGAAATCATTGGGCGGCCATCGGAAACGACGTGGCAATTAGTTGAAATTATTAATGACGATGGCGGCTACCACTCATTCATTAATGCAATTAAAACTACTGTTACTACTGGTATTAGTGCTAATACTAAACAAATGCAAAATGCGCAAAATATAATGCAACAAATTAATGATATTAACTGTAAAAATGCAAGCCTCGCATGCGCTCCACACTGCGCTCTTACTAGCCAGGAATACTTTATCTTGATAAAACTAGAAGGCACTGGCAAGGGCAGTATTTTGGAAGTTCGAATTTCTTGCAGCGGAAATGATAGCGAAGGGCCAAATGACGATAAAAGTATCCGATACACGCCGCTTAAAATATTTAAAACAGCGACAGATCAAGGCACCGAGCAGCCCGCTGAAATCGATAAATCTACCAACCAAATACCCCATGGAAAATATGTATTTCTCAATAATGATGGTCAAATTGCCCAATTTAAGCCTCAGGAGGAAGATATTGAGAACCCATCCCATGAGAACAACCGCCGCTGCTTCTATTGCATCGAGATAGATGACGAAAATGAGATTGTAGAACTTTTATCCGATGCCGACGACGAAACGGCGGAATTGACTTCTTCTTTTGATGAAAATTTCGCCACTACCACCGAAGATAATGATGAGGAGGAAATTGACTTAACTCAATTGTGTTTTTTTGAAAAGATGGACGGTAACCGTGCCAGCAATTTAGCGGCCGCTGCAAGTGGAAAAAAGATTTCATCACATGGCAAAGAACGCACATTAAAAATGAATGACATTGCGCGCTCTCAAAAAAACTATTGCCTTCTAGTGAAAATAGATGAAGAAATAGATGAAGGTGAAATCACGAATTACTATAATGAAAATTGCTACATAGCAATGGCATCAAAACAAGAAGATAATAAAATAGTGTTTAATCAGCTAAAATTGCAAAAGCATCCAGATGGCATTCTCCCTATTCCCGCAGGAAAATACTGCATTCCGTACTCTAATTTTCTCGATGGCGCAATCAATTCGGATGAATATGTACACGTGATTTATGTAGGTGAAAATGGAACAATGACGGATTCGCCAATTTTTCAAAATCCTGAGTGAAGATAGGCGTTTCATCGTAGGATGAAATCTCGGAAAAATGACCAACTAAAAATATTCAAACGGACTTGCAGGCAGAATACCTATGGGACCATAGGCAGCCACACGTCGACGCTGGATTGGCGATTTCTAACGGCTTGTGCGTTTACCTGCCAGTTAAAATTTGAAATTTTTAAAAATTTTTATTGACTTCCACCTAGGGCTCCGCTAGTGTTTGAGTGTGACTAACGGTAGTATATTAGATGGCTATGAGAAATTTATCCATCCTTCCCCAATTGGCTCGAATGCAATACCTGCATCCAAGAATGTGAGCGAATTACTCGCTCATATGGAAAAAATCAACACGAGGCCTGATATGCAGTACTATTTCTTCCTCAAGGGGCAAGGGGAGAATAGACCGAATCCGGAGGGCATATCCGCCGAAGTTCACATTGCGACGATCATGGTGAATTTTCAATGCTGCAAACTTGTTGCCATTCTCATGTGGCTATTCTGCGGCTACTTTCGAACTCCCGTCGGCTACCAGAAAATGCTCAATGCGGTAGACAATGGCGACAGCTGTGCCCATATGACTTTGTGCCAACTTTCGATCCAGGATAAACAAGTCGCAGATGCTTTCAAAGCCAATGCAGAAAGAGAAAAATTTAATAACTTGATAGGAAAAGCTGAGGTCATTGCGATCGGCAACATGACAACTTTGAAGCCAAATACAGCGGGATGCGTCCAGTTGGACAAAAACACAAATTTTAAAAATATGCCAAGGCTAACGCGGCAGGATATTGCAAAGCAAATGCAGGACAGGATGCCGCAACCTTTGGAATTTTCCTTATTTGCATATCAACTGGATGCCGATGGCCGTATTCTGGGAGATGGAGGCCTAATTTCATTTGGCCGAGATGCGCAACTAAGAATAATTTGCCACTTCCAAGATAAAGACAGCGAATCGTTCGCGCCACAACAAGAGGGAACGTACCTCATTCCCGCTGTAGGCGGCAGGCACCACACAGTTTGCATAGATGAGTCGGAAATACTTACGGAGGTGATTAGTTGCAGTAAACTTACGCAGATCGCATTGAATGCAGAGTCCATCAATCGAGACATTCGAGTGGCACGTCTAACTAGATCGCCGGACAATAACTCCTTTACCTATGACAATAATCAGCGGGAAATTTTCTACATAGAAGGAAATTTAGTGAAGCGCAAAACTAGTTACAGCACCTATGAAGCCGTCCAAGACGGAGAGTGGATCATCATTGATTACACTGCGCCAAATGTGAATTCACAAAAATACATTCACGTCAAAAGTGGCTGCGTAGTAGCGCCGATATCCGGTTTCGCTCCCACGGACTATCAATTAATGCATCAATCTTTCACCGCGAATTCGCAGTCAACATCGCAATATTCCGCCGCGAATCAATCAGCGAATCGACCGTTCGACTCAGGCGTGTCGCACCATCAATCGACATGTTCATTTTCAAATCCAATTCCGCCGGCAAGCCAAAGCATGTCGCAGCATCCCTTCAGAGCGATCAAGAATATTTCGCCGAATCAAGGCAATCCGGGATCTGCAGCTTTAACCAAGCTTCCTGATGCGCAAATAACAGCTCAAAATGATAATATCGAGATTAATAGCACGCAAGCTTTATCCTGCATAGAAGTGGAGAATTTCGTGCTTGATCCTACTACTAGCTATGGAGGAAAAGCTGAGACACTGCATGGGAAAGATATCAAAAAGTTAATAGAAAGCCATGGACAGAACTCACGAAGCTCAAAGTCCATGTATGCCTATAAATTAAATAGCTGTGGCGAAATCCTATACAATGAGGATCATAATACCTCACCTGGTTCACCGCGGTCTAACTACTTTCGAGATCCGTACAAAATTTATTTTATAAAAAATAGCGACGGAACCCTGGGCGTTGCCAAAACAGACGAAAAAGGACGTACGAATCTACTTAAGACGCCCGGAACATATTTAATTCCATGCAAGAATGATACACACATCAAATTTCAAATAAATGGACAGGAAGAACTCGTAGACTTTGTTTCGTGTGGCCCTAATATGCAATTCAATGGCAGCAATCAATGGAAAAATGGGCAGCTATACATTACGCCCATATATCTCGATGATAAAGGTAAGCCGCAATACAATTGCAATGCACGGAGTTGGGAATGCGTATTAAAGGATGGCATAGTATACCAGCGCAGTCGTACGATTGCGACTGAGACTCCAACACTGCCAGGACATTATATGGTCGTTGATTTTAATGGCATACCAGTGGGTAATCAATATATTACTATCGGAAAATACGGAGCAATGTCCCAAAATTCTTCCTCTCTGGATCAATACACATTCCCAATGTACTATAAAATGAAAGCAACTCTCACGGTACCGCCGGAAAATTCTGAGGACAGCTCACAGTGCATTGAAAATGCCGTAAAAGCGAATTGTCCATTTGGCTACGCAGGCGATAGTTATCAAGGGATTGAGGTTTTAAAAACAAATTTAAAATCCGAATTTTTCGATGTGCTAAACTCGAGCGCGTCTAATGTAGGGCCCCTGCTTGGATGGCGCATGTGCACAGGAAACAAAAAGCTTGAATCAATATTTAATATAACATTTACGGGAAATAGTGGCGCAATCATTGCGCATGATGATCATGGCATCATTAAAAATCTCAACAATAGTTCCAACTGTGAATATAGCTTGCTTTTTTGGGCCGATGAAAGCCACACCAAATGGTATTTAGCCAAATTCAACATAAACGAAAATGGAGTTGTTTCATTCTCGGATAGTCCGGCACCCGAAGTCCCTTCAAAAAGAAATTATGAGCAGCCAAGATGCTTTCCAAAAAAGAAAAAACGTTCTGGATATTTTTGTGACCCCAGTGAATTTCCCAATACAACTTACCGCAATTGCGTACCGGCGTATAAAAGTGGAAATGAGATGCTATGCGGAATGAATTCGGTTCCTTGTTGTATTCAAAAAAATGAACAGCAAGAGGTGCGTATAAAAAGTTCTAACCAACCATTAAATCCTGGCATTTATTTTTTTAAGAATTTTGAAGACACTGAAATATCAGATAACTATATTTGCGTAGGAGATAACGGCTTAATATTAAATGAATCAGATGCTAGAAGTAAATTTGGCGAAGACCGTATGCCGAAAAATATAGAAAAACTCACTTCAATTCGTCCTTTATCGGATATTCCATCCATGACATGCGCAGAAATTGCCTTCCGAATGGGTGAAAGTAAAAATATACTCATGAATGGGGTACAAATATTGGATGAAAATGTCAACATTGGCGATCGCAGAGAGATATCTTTTACTAAAGATGTTTGGGGCAACATAATAGTACGCGATAACATTAAAACGGGAATGTATTTGGTTTTTGATGATTCCGACAAAACATATAAAAAAATTATGGTGGGAAATAATGGAGAGCTTGAGGAATGGAAGAAGTTGGAGATGAATTTCTCCAAAGATCAGCGGCAAACGATAGACAATTTCAGTGGAATTGCCGTAAAAATAATGGTGTTAAAAAATGAGACTGTCTTCAACTCAAATGGTAAACGTAAAGTTGAAATAAGAGGCGATTCCGCGATTCTTTCATTTAGCGATAACATCCAAGAATGGGAGCCCAGTTATCTGAAGGAAGGATACTATGTGATTATAAATCCCAACGATAGCAGCGCCAGTAATCAATGGTTTCAGGTGTTGGATCATCGCGGTACTATAGGCAGGTCAACGAGATAGCCGAATGCAAGCTAAGTGCCATAAAATCTACCGCACAGGGCCGATCTACACCAAGCCCGCTATCCGTAGCTTTAAAATTTGCCTTCATTAAAAAAGATAAAAATTTTCTTTAAAAAATATTGACTTGGCAAATGCTTCTGCTAGCATGGGCACATGAGTAGAGGAAACCCCATGGAGGCCCCCTGTGGGGATCTCATTTACGCCATTTCGCCCAACCCGGATAAAAATAACATCCCAAACGGCGGAACGGATGTGACGCAAAGCATCAAGGACTTTGACAGGGTGAAGTCCGACATGACCTATTTCATTTCCGAGGATAACGACGCTGGACCCGACCCGAGAAGCATTGATGCCGGTGCCCACATTGCAACAATTATGGTAAATTTTCGCCGCTGCGCATTCGTCGCCGTTCTCATGTGGCTATTCTGCGGATACTTTAGAAGTGCAGATGGATATGCTGCCATGATTCAAGCGGTACAAATGGAAGGCAATGATAGCGTTGCCCGGCGGGCTATGGTGAAACATAAGAATGAAAATACAGCGAATACTCCTCCAACCAGCGAGAGACCCTCCCCCATCGGCCCTACTGCTTCTTTCGCTGAAATTAATACTGATCCTCTCCATGAAACTCAACCGAATATCTCACCTTTTGCTGCGGAATTTGGCACGGATATCCCTCCTTCCGCTGTGGAATTCTCCGCACTTCAACTCGATATGCGCGGCATCCCAGCGAATGGCCATCCACCGGCACTCACCCTTCCGCCGGATCAAGCAGCGATTTTCCCAGCGCATCCGAATCTTATTTTTCATAAAGACTTCATCGTACGCCTAAGTAGATCCGAAATAATTTCGCACCTCCAAAATTCAATTTCGCCCACCTATGGTCCCATGTTCGCATGTAGGCTGAATACGGATGGAAAAGTAGAGGAAAAGGGAACGATTACTTTTTCTCTTGCCAATGATTTCTCTGGCAGAATGCAGTGCTATTTCTCAACTTCCAATGAAAATTCTAATCCTTGCAAAGAGGGAACCTATTTAATTCCCACCCAAGATAATGAACATCGCATCATCTATGTAGGTCAACAGGGAATGCTTATCGACATGACTTCATATAAACTAACCAATAGGCTATCCCGTGGCGATGTTCCCAATGATTCTCCGATATCCGTAAGAGTTGCTCGTCTCCAACAAGGAGAAAACAATCAGTGTCAGTACGATGCCAATCAACAGCAATGGATAAATATAGCCGCCAATGGCGAAATAACGTTACCCGGATCCCAGTTACAGGATGGACTTTGGGTTATTTTGGAGTTAGATCAGCATTATTCTAGTAATCACTCTGAAGTGGTGGAAAAATGTTTTCTTTCCCAAAATGGTCGCGTAGAATATGCCTCCCAGCAAAATTCTGTAACTCCTATCGAAACATCCATCACAACCCATGCGTATACACTTTCCCGGTCTAATGATCCATCCGATCTTTCAACGGCGAGGGACATTTTGTCGATAGAAGAGGCAAAGGAAAAAATTTATGACTTCAATACGGATCAGAGAGGCCCGTCTATTACGGCGACGCTTGGCAAGTATGATGTGCTGGCAATTAATCACTTTCTTTCGCGTCCCTACCAAGTCCGCAAAATGAATGACTTCGGCAAAATTGAAAGTGAACCAAAGGAAGGGTATAAAATTTGCTTTCATCGCAGTAATACTAGTGGGATCATATTTGTTAATACTTGCGAAGCCAATTCTTCCAGCCTTGAAATGCTAAAAGGTGGAACGTACCTAATTCCATTCAAGAATAATAAATTTGTTAAATTTCAAGTAGATGATTCAACGGGAAGACTAATTGATCTTATAGAATGGATGGTTCCTAATGTCGCCCAAGTGCCCATTAAGTCCATAGAACAAAATATTCAAAATCGCTATTGTGCTGTCAGACCCATAGTGCTCGATGAAGGTAAATTTTACTACGACAGAAATCAATTATTCGGGATCGAATTTGCAGATGCAGAAAAAAATGCACTGAAAACTTCTGATCAACTGCTGGCGCCTGGGCACTACGTCGTCCTTACTTGGAACGAAAGCAGGTGGATCATATCCGATCGATATATCACCATAGGAGAAGGCGATAAGGTAGTTGAAATCGAAGATGGCAATTTGATCGATAAGGAGTTTCCATGCTATCATATGGGGAAAATGCATCTCGTAGCAAATCCGGAAAATTCGAATTACACAGACCCAAATATCGAAGGCTCCCAGTGCATTGGAAATATCGTTCCACAAAAAAATGTTAAAGCGCGTACCAGCTACCATCTTGGCTCCGGCGATCACGATAAAACACCATTGGGAAAAGCAATATTTGACAACTTGAACGAAAATGATTCTGTTTTCGCAGTCGTAGCCATACGCGCTAATCCAGCAACGGATACCTACACCTTCCTGGACGTGAAATTCACAAAGGGAGAGTCCGGCGACATTCTCTGCGGAAGTAACAACGAAGCGCCCATGAAAAATATGGATTGCAAATTGCTTTTTTGGGCAGATACGTCGCATAATGCGTGCTATTTGGCTGATTTTAGTACCAATAACAACGGAATTGTTACTTTTCCTGATTCTTTGGAAAAGAGCACACCGTTGCCTCAATACCCTAATCCAAAAGAGACTATACAGGAGGAAATTAATCCAAGCAGTACTCATCCTTCCCCACAGAGTACCGTAATTAGCCCACAAAAATTGAATCTTAGACAGGATGCTGGGCCAATCAGAAATATTATTGCAATGATGGGAAATAATGAGGAGATAATCCTGCAAAATTGCCGCCCTTCGCATCTCACACTCACGGAGAATAAATCTTTACTCATTAAAAAAAACCCGGATGGCAATATATTTGCATACAAATATATTGATCAGGAAAGTAAAGAGGAACCGGCGGACAGCGGAACATACCTCCATACACTATCGGAATCTATGAAATCTGATCAATTTACTCATATTACATTAACCGTGGCAAAAGACGGGCAACTCACACAGAAAATTCCATTTAGCCTTAATTCTTCCAGCATCATGACACGCGGTAAAGATTTCAAATACACTGGACACGTTTTAGAAATAGTTAAGACCAATACTAAGACAACTCAATATGATTATAATTCTAAAATTCCTTGCCAAATAACGAATGACAACTGTGTGAATACTTCCACTCAAAAACCCCTAAAAACGGGAAATTATGTGGCAATTGAGGAAAATGGCGGCGTAAATGCCCAGTGGTTCGAGGTGGGCGCTAACGGCATAATCATAGAGCCAGAAAAACAAATATCGACGAGTTCAACTACTAAAGACAAGCCGTCATCTTCGTAAGTTATAAAAAATAGTGACGACAGAATTGAAAAATTAAAATTTTTATTGACTTCAAAATCCGACTTCACTAGGCTGTTTGCCGATATGAATGGAGAAAATGCCTATAAATGCTTCGCATATGCTGCCCAGAGTAATCCTCTAATTCCTAGCATACCCGGCGAAAATGCAGCAAAAACAGCAATTGAAGTAACCGCGACGCTTCAGTCAAAGAAAAATATCTTCAATGTGAGGCTGGGAATGAAATATTATCTCATTCCCAACGAAGCCAGCGTCGATCTAAAAAAAGTGGCCATCGATGAACACCTTGCGACAATCATGGTGAATTTTTGCTGCAATTCGATTGTCGCCTTTCTTCTGTGGCTATTTTGCGGCTACTTCAGAACCCCGAGCGGCTACGATAGGATGCTGAATGCAGCGAGCACTGAAAAACAGATCCATGATTGCATAAGTGAAATCATCAATGGAGAAATCGCCAGTGAAAACCTTCCGGATCAAAATTTGCCAAATGTAACGTCAAATCCGCAGCATGTAATTCCGAATTCGCCCCAGTCGAATCTGGATTCGCCTCAGGCAAATCAGGCCAATTCGAATCAAATTTTTAATTCCATTTCGATGAATCCGAATTTATTTCACCCAATTCAGAATCAGCAGAATTTGGCTTCATTTCAGTCAAATCCAACTTTTGCGCATCAGCAGAATATTTCCCAATCGAGTCAGACGAATTTATTTTTTCCGCAATTAACTCCGAATGAAACATCGAATAGGGATATCACACAGCATAAAATCGCAAAATATCCGGGTGAACATCGACAGACATCTGGCGGAAAGCGCATAACGATTTCAATTGCACAAACTACCGACTACAATGAACACGTTACAATTACCGGAGGACTAAGTGCTTTATCGCATAATGAAATAGGAAATTTCCAGTGCAGCACATTTAATCGCAATCCCGACGTGGCCCATCTAATTACAACAGAAGATATTCTTGCCATGATTGGCACAAGTCAGAGTATTAATTCAACGAAAACAATATCTACATACAAATTAAATGACTATGGCGTCATACCGATCACTCGTGGCAGCATATTTTCCACAAATATTCACTTTACTCGCGATAGAAATGGCAGACAGGCATATGCCTCCTATGATGCAAAAGACAATATGACTGGAAAAATCATCGGCGCTCCTTTGGGCCCCGGAATGTATCTCATTCCATGTCAGAATAATCTCTATGTCAAATTTCAGGTGAATAAGCATGGGAAAGTTATGGACCTTACTCAAATCCCCTTCCTCAGTTCTTCCATCAAACAGATTAAACCTCAAAATACCACGCACAAAACATTACTTCGCCTTAAGCCCATATTTTACAATGGCGGATCCCTTGAAATTGATCACAATGCAAATGAGGTCATATGCGCTGTGAACAATGGCATAATTACTACAGGGAAAAAGCATGAACTTCCAGTGCACCCGGGACACTACATCGTCATGAGTGACCATAAACCAATCGCTGCATATGTTACCGTGGGCAACAATGGCCAAATACTATTCACGGAGAATGCTGTCCCATTAGAAGAAAAAGACTTTTTGGCGGAATACAGAAGAATAAATCCCATTCGTATTAGTAGCATGCGGGCTAATACCGACGTCCTAACTGGATGGCCCGTTTTCCTTAGAAATAATTTAGATATTGAATTAAAAAATATACCAAGTAATATATCCAATGAAAGTCCATTGTTAAATGCCGAAAATTTTAGAAATGTTCCTGATGGTGGAAATTGCAAACCACTGAAGGCAATTTCTGTATCTGCCGCTGAAAATGAATTTTCATACTGCAATATAATAATTAAGCGTATCAATAATCAAATTATAGCATTTAATTCATCAAATTATGCCCGGATGCCTCAAGGTATTTATTTGTTACCTCTCTGGAACGATGGGGACCACAAAACTTACACATTTACTAAACTTCAAATAGGAGATTGTGGAGTTGTTGCCAACGGCATACCGGAATCAAGCGTAACACTCCAAACGCTTGATCAAATTAATAAAATGCCACAACCCGAAAAAAAAGATCTACTTGACATGGCACGTTCCAACTGCGTAATTGGGCATTTAATTCTTCCTAGTGGCGATGGACGCAATTTCAATATTGTTGACAAACCTATTTATATTTATTTTTCCCGTGATACTTCAGACAATGTATCGGCCTATTGTGATTCCAATAAAACAACTTTGCTACCGGATGGAATGTACTCCATTCCCCTTTACAATGGCATAAATTATAAAATTACTATTGATAATGGCATTCCGCCGCGGCAGTCGTCGATGAATCCGGTGCCACTGGCAGTAAATCCAAATATGCAATCGCAGCCGCATCCAAATATGCCTAATTTAGTGCCGCCGCCAATAAATTTAAATAATGCGCCGGCACAGCCGCCGCAGCCCCTATCGGAATTCGCATTTATTAAAGAAATAAGAAAGTCTCTTACGCCAGAAAATTGTATCAGCGTCAATGTGTTTCGAATAGCTGATGGAAGCATGCAGCAAGAAAGTGATGCTATTTCAGCTAAATTTCAAATTAATATTAATGGCAATGTATTTGCATTGGATGCTAGCAACGGTGACTATCCTCTCCCTCAAGGCCGTTATCTGATTAATTTTAATAAAACTAACCACCAAATTGTCATAGGGGAAAATGGATTTCTAAAAGAAACGCATGCCTTGCTGCGAAAAAAGGAGTTCCCGTACACAATTCTTCCATCGAATAATGGATCATTTGTCCACATTGCTAAAGTTAGTGACGATGGAAAATATGACTCAAATAATAAAATTTATCTTCAAGTCAATAATGCCTCGATAAGCGCTGAACCAGGAATCTATGTTGTATTGGACGGGGATGGACAAGCAATTGGGAACTGGCTCAACGTGGGAATGAATGGACAGCTATTACCAGCCGCAAATAGCATTTCACTACTTCCATTCGACCCACTGGCCCAAAGCAGCAATTCTCCTCAGCAACCAACGTTCATTGAATGTGCTGACGCTCAAATAAATAGCAACTCTTTTGCACTTCTAGCGGATTCATCGCACTTTCAAAACATGCCTTTAAATACAACAACATGGAATATCACTGCGTTCCCTCCCTCGCCGGATAATATTCCGATGCAAATTTACTTCAGTAGGACAAATAATGGCAACATAACGGTATGCACAAGTTCCGGCAATCAATTCCTTCCACCTGGCATATATAACATTCCCCAGAGGGATCAAAATTTCCACATACAAATTGAAGTAGGCACGAATGGATCGCTAGTTCCAATTGGCTTACGGGAAAATTTTAAAAATTTATATCCAAATGGGCATAGACTCCCCCTAGCTGGCGTTAGAAATTTCGACATTACTTCTCATACTTCGCCCGATCCCATATGGATATGCGCCATCGAAGGTGGCAAATACACCGATCGGTGGTACCTGGTCAAACCTTCCCGTGATGGCGCGAATAATTTGGAATTTAGCTGCATTAATGAGAATGCAGGAAATCCTTCTTTCAGTAAAGGAGAATACATATATCCAACAAATAACGGGCTCTGCAAAATAGAAATAAATATCTTCGGTTGCGCCATTAGTAATGTCGCCATCAATCTTGATATCACACCACGGCTTAATGCTGGTATTTTAGGGAATGAGAATTACGTAAGTTGCAATGGCATCATTTACTTAGCAAAAATACAAAATCATAATGGTACTTCATTCTACAATTCCAATGACATACTTGCGTGCAATGTGGCCACTGCCATTAACTTTACTCCCACCATAGAATTTGGTAATTCGATTACCGTCGGCGACAATTTTTATGGCCAAATACCACAAAATGGAATTTATGTCGTATTATCTCCCAAAAATAGAAACCAAATTCTCGGGTGGATAAACATATTCCAAGAAAAAATTGCAACTCCGCCGTAGACGAAGGTAGACGAGATCGGCGACTCCGAATATTTGTATTTCGATAGAGAATACTTAATTAACGCCGATTGATACTTTTACAAAAATTCAGCAACATTCACCCAAATGTCCTGTGAGTAAAGCATTTCCAATATGTTTAAAAAGCTAAAATTTTTATTGACCTTCGCAAATGATTTTACTAGGCTGTTAGTATGACAGGGAAGAACAATCTTGCATGTTTTATGCGTGCCGCCCAAAATGATTCTCTGAATTTGAGTATATCAGATGCAGTCGATGTAACTGCCTTGCTTGAGACCAAGAACGGCACATTCAAGACGATGAAAGGAATGAGATATTACTTCTTTCCCGAGAAAGCCGCCATTGATCCCAAAAAAGTGAATGTTAGCGAACATCTTGCGACAATCATGGTGAATTTTTGTTGCAATTCGATTGTTGCCTTTCTTCTGTGGCTATTTTGCGGCTACTTCAGAACCTCAGGCGGCTACGATAGGATGCTGAATGCAGCTAGCAGAGAAAAAGATAATATCCAACAAATTTTTAATCAAATAAATAAGCCCATTAAAGACAATGACAGCAAAAATTCCACGCCACATAAATCGTCAGATCAGATCAATCCATCGGGTGCAAGCTCGAAATCGCCAGATCTAATTTTGCCGCAAAATTCGATGGATTCAACAATGAAACCAACAATTCAACAATTAGTCAACGATGAGGACACAGTGATAGCAATTACGCAACTTGTCCGCAGCGATGAAATCATTGCACACAACGATGATTTGCTCGATTCACCGCATTTTGACGAGAATAGCAACGAAAATCCCTCGCCACATAAATCGTCAGATCAGATCAACTCATCGGGTGCAAGCTCGAAATCGCCAGATCTAATTTTGCCGCAAAATTCGATGAATCCAACAATGGAGTCAACAATTCAACAATTAGTCAACGATGAGGACACAGTGATATTAGCTAAGGACGCTGACCGCGACCAGCCGGGAGAAGCTCCGAGTGACGTTAACTTCCTAGCCGAATGGCCCTATTTTCTTAAGCTTGAATCAGAGATGGAATTAGGAAATATATCACATCATGCATTTAGAGTATGCCCATTGCTCGATACGGAAAGTTTTAAAAACAATTTCACCGGCAAAAGTTGCGGACCCATTAAAGCACTTCTCGAACCTAGCGATAAAGACTCACCAATATATAGTACTATGGTGCTTAAATGTGTTGGCGGCAAAATTATAGCGCGCAATAGCGCGGATGAGAACTTTATAACTCAAGGTACTTATTTATTGCCCATTCGCAACGATGAAAATCGCACAACTCATTGCTTTACCAAGATCCAAGTAGGAGACGATGGTGTTGTTGCCGACAATGCGTCCGCAGTACTCCCAATATCTAGTCAAATCAATGGTATGCAATGGGCCGGAAGAGCAGATCTAATTGGCATGAAAGATCTCGGCGTTGTGATTGGGCATAAAATTACTTCCGGTACCGGCAACAACGATCCTGATATTGCCAATCAATCTATTCGCATTCACATTGCCAATAGTGATTCATGTAATGTAGCGGCCTACTCGAATGTCGATGAGAAAACTCCGCTATCGATGGGAACGTATTTCATACCTGTCGGCAATGGCGTAAATTATGAAATTTCTGTTAATGATGAATCTGGACACATTTTTGTAAATAGGGACATTAACGTCGAAAATCTCACTAAATGTTTTAATCCTAGCGATGGCCACCACTATCTTACAGCCATGTATCATACCAGTGCAGGCTCACGCTATTTCTACTGTGAAAATTCTCTCATTGACTGCACAGTAAGTAATGGAATTTGCACACCAAATGATCCATCTTTACAACTCAGAAATGGTATTTATTTAATAGTTACCTGCGATGATGAAAATTGCGCGGCAAATACCCAGATAAGTGTGACGGATGGAAGAATTGGACTACCGCGCTTTGGCAGAGACACCATTATCGCTACAATAGAAAAACTGCCTACGCCAAGCGATGGTATCCGCGCCAAGGTGCACCAAATTGATGATAAATGTGCACTGCTAGAAGGTAATCCTATTGCGGTTAAATTTTGCATTAATGATAATGGCAATGTGCGCATATCGACCGAGGAAAAAGATAGCAATCTTCCACCAGGATGCTACATACTTGATGGAGATAATTCTCCTCAATTTCTTGTAGGAAAAGATGGGCTACTAAAAGAACCGCATGCCCTGTCGCGGAGGCAGAACCATCCGTATGCAATTCATGTGCCGGATAATGAATCTATTATCCACATTGCCAGTGTGGGTGATGATGGAACATATGACTTGAATAGTCAAGCTCACCATCAAGTTAATGGTAATAAGATAGATGCTAAACAAGGAATCTATGTAGTATTAAACCAGTGCGGAAAAGAAGAAGGCGGATGGATTAGTGTAGGGAAAAATGGAGAGCTATTGCAAAGCACAAATAATAGTTCGCTATTACCATTTGATCCATTGGGGCAATGCGACAAGCATCCACAGTTCATTGATTCCTCATACCGTTACCTACCGATTCCAATTAGCGAATCTCCAAGTACGTATTTCGCCGAAAACTCATTCGCATTTCGAGTAGATTCAATACACTTCCGAAATATGGAAATAAATGAAAGAACAAATTCAATCCTTGCATTCCCCCTTTCGCCGCCTAGTTCGCCACCTAGTGCTAGTTATCCAATACTTATTGCCTTCGCCAGAACAAATGATGAGGACTTAATGGCGATCGACCATAACGGACAACCACTGAAATCTGGCATATATAATATTCCCCAGACTGACAAAGAGATTCTCGAGAAAAATCGGAAAAAATCCAAGGAGGGCCAAAATACCCCTAAGATTAAGCAAAATTTTCACATACAAATTGAAGTAGGTGCAGACGGACAGCTTATTCAAATGAGTGAACGAGAACGGTTGAAAACTTCATATCCGAGCGGGCAAAATCTCCCCAAGACCAACATTGAACCCCTCGACATGGCCACCTATAATGCGGAGAATGCTCCCGTATGGATATGCGCCACCAAGGAGGGAAAATACACCCCCCAGTGGCACTTTGTCAAACCTTCCCGTGATAATATTTCAGGTAATTTATCCTTTGAGTTCCTTGACGACCCTATGGGGAAAAACCGTCCAGTTGCTGGAAGCTATATATGCCGAACAAACGATGGGAAGTTCTTTCCCATAGAAATAGATGCTTCTGGTTTCGGCGTTAAAAACACCTCCATCACCCCCGATAGCGCTGCTATATGCAATCCGCTTGATTGTAATGCTTTAAAAAACAATAATTGTCTGGATGCCAATGACAACATTTCGCTAGCGCTAGCACGCGATGGTATCGGCAATAATAGTCAATGGTATAATTCTAATAGCTTAATTAAGTGCAAACTAGCTAGTAATGGTGCTATAAAGTGTTATAATGGCACACCTTTAGCCGCAGGAGAGTATTTCGTGCTATCTCCTAGCAATAGAGAAATAGCTCTTGGCCGGGTGAACATAGGCGCACATGGAAAAATTGACCCAACAGCATCACCAAAATAAAAACTAATGACCAAGGCAAGAAATCCGCAGCCAATATATTCCCGCCAAACAATGGCAGCACACAGCCGAAAGGTGATACGATTTCAGCTATGCCGCCGCAGCTGGAGACAGCCGGGTCGGCGACTCCGAATGCTCAGGTCCGACGGAGAATTTCAATTGACGTCGAGGGCATGCAGATGACCTCGGTGGCAATGCTTGATGAAGCCAAATTCGAGCAAATCACGGCGGCAAAGATTGAAGATTGAGTAAAAATTGAGTAACCGTTTTCTCGAACACCCTGCGCGTGAATCATTTGCGCCAAAATAAAAATTTGAAATTTTTATTGACTTTCGAAAATGATTTTACTAGGCTGCTAGCGTGACTATAGGAAAGAACAATAAGAATTTCGCGTACGCCATCACGGCTGGATCGTCGGGATCGAGTACGCCTAGCTCAGTTGCTATAACTTCTGACGAGTTAGCAAATTCAGCCAGCCTCAAGACAATGGCGGGAATGAACTATTACATCCCTCCCAATGGCGACGCCATTGATTTAAACAACATGACTGTCCGTGAGCACCTTGCAACGATTATGCTGAATTTTGGCTGCAGTTTGCCTATCGCCCTCCTTCTGTGGCTATTTTGCGGCTACTTCAGAACTCCAGCAGGCTATAAAAGAATGCTGGATGCAGCGAGCATCGAAAAAGGCAACATTAAAAAGATTCACGACGAAATAGATACAATAATCAAGAAGAATGGCGATGGTAGCAGTACAAATCCCCAAAATCCGCCAATTCCACAGAATCTAGACACCCCGATTCCAACTCCATTGCAAGAGAATCCACATTTGAATACGAATCTACCTTCGTCTGCGACTGCGACGAATCCATTTTCGTCGCAGTCGATGTCTCCCTTTCAGAATGATTTCTCTCAAAATCCCTTTAATCAATTTCCCATACCTCAAGATTCACCATCAATACCGCGGAAGCAATACAGTAGCAATCTTACAGACGCACCGGAGGGCAATCGACAAACGGGCATAAAAATTCCATCCCGATGCTCGCTGCCAACCAATGAGAGCGACACCGTTAAAATATCCGATGAGGCACAAACTTTATCAATTGCTGACATGCGTCAATTTGACTGCGGCCACATTAATAAGGATCTCTGCAATCCTAACTCGTATGCCACCCTGATCGCGCCAATTACAGCAGCTGGAATTCTTGCTATAATAGGCTCAGATGCGGATAAGCGTGCAACAATGCAAGTACCTGTATATAAATTAGATGAATACGGTGTCATACCTATCGCCGACAATAAAGCCAATTACTCAAAGATTCACTTTACTTGTGATAGCAAACACAAACAGGCCTACGCTTCCATAAATGATACGTCAGACACATCCGGCAGTAAGCCCCTGGCTATCGGAACGTATATCATTCCATGCCAAGGAGGTCAATATAAACAATTTCAGGTGGGTGACTTTGGGAAAATTATGAGCTTTAAGCAACTTCCTTCCAGTCCTCCTCCTACGCAGACGGTGCCTACAGGTATGGCGAAGGTTTCCCTTAAGCCCATATTTTACAATGGCGGATCCCTTGAAATTGATGACAATGCAAATGATGTCAAATGCACCGTGCGCAATAATGCAATTTACACAGGGAAAGATCAGACCTCTCCAGTACATCCGGGACATTACCTTGTCATGGAGGCGGACGAGAAATCCGCAACAAACCAATATATTACCGTAGGCTCAAACGGCCAAATTACTCCAGCTAATACTCCCGCCCGCATTTTTAACGAGAGTAACTTTCCTATGAAACACAGAAGAATAAATCTCGCACGGCTTAATCTAAATATGTTATTTACTCCTAATTTCAGCACGGGATGGCCGTTCCCTCTTGGATATAACATAGATGCTGAATTGGAAAATATACCCAAAAATATATTCGATACTTCTCCAGAATTAAAAAGCGAACATTTTGAAAATGTTCTCTTTAATGAAACATTAAGCAATCTTGATGTAATTTCTTTATCTCCCGATAAAAATACACCACAGCATCACAAAATAAACCTCATCCGTCGGGACAATAGCATTGTAGCATACAATTCGGGCAGCCCATCTCAGACACCAGCTTTAGGTACTTATTTATTTCCCGTTTGGTTGAATGAAAAACACACGCATTATGGATTCATCAAGTTTAATGTGGGGAAGGATGGAGTTGTTGTCAGCGATATACAGCCCGCAAAAACAACGTGTATCAATAATATGGAATTGCGCACTAAAGCAAGTCTAGTTCAGATAGCACAGTCTAACGCCAAAGAAAATAAATATGTGACTGGATTCCAAATTCAGTCTGATGCTATGCTCAACAGCGATAATGTTTCTAGCATGCCTACTCATATTTATCTTCGCCTCGATGCAATCGGTAATGTATATGCCTACCATGATGCCAATAATACATGCCCACTAACTCAAGGGACTGTTTACTCAATTCCTTACTGGGATAGTACTAGGAAGAAATATATTCATTGCAAAATTTTTGTTGCTAAAGGTGGCCGTCTTGAGGTACTTCGGGATATGTCTCAGGATATGCTTCGTAACATCAAACAATTGGATGGCTTTGCCAATGGCACTTATGCGCTTTCGCGCATACATTCCACCAATCAGGGCGTCTATTATTACGATGAAAATTTCAGCTTTAATCTCGAAGTAACTGGTGATAAGTTAAGTGCAAATTCTGCAGAATTCCAAAATGGTGACTATGTGGTAATAGGTAGTGGTCGCAATCCAATAGACTGGGTAGCATTCAAACCTGATGCAAAGGGAGTGATTACGCTGACAACGCCGAATCTGAATCCGAATTCAAATTCGCCAAAGGTGCCGGTGAAACAAAATCCGAATTCATCACCGCAGTCAAATTTGGATTCGAATCCACCAATCGTGACACTAAATTTGCCGACAAGTAGTGCGGTTACGTCGCCGCCACTGCCAAATTCGACTGCGTGCATACCACTAATCACATCATCAAATTTGCCGGCAAATCCGGATTCGCCAAAAAAACTCCTTAAAAGCGAGCTTTATCAGGCCATAAAAGCGAACGAGACTAAGCCGGTCATCGCCCCCGCGCATCTCGTGGGTTCAAGTTCTACAATTACGACTACATTCACTCTTAATGTCAATGGTAATGTGCAAGCGTCGCCCGCCGTTGCTTCATTAGATGAAGGGACCTATCAAATTAACTATAAAGAGCAGAGCTATCAAATTCAGATAGGAAGAAATGGATTTCTAGTGGAGACGTATACTCTATCCTCGGACAGAACTTACAAACCACTGCCATTGCCTAATTCCAATAGTTTCTATATCGCCGAGTTGGATCAGAATGGACGCTATAACTCA
>JAIRXK010000035.1 GCA_031268315.1 Puniceicoccales bacterium
AGTATAGAGAGAATACAGCTTCAACAATGTCAATCTTTTTTATACATTTTTTATTAAAAAGCAATGAAAATTTACATATTATCTTGCACCGGAGGCATTTAAGTAGATTAATTTATTTAATACTGTCAATGCGATAGATCAATTCGTAAAATCGCTAAGGCCCTACGGTTAAACACATTATCTAACAATAGGCCCTGCGCTTGAATTGGAAACGCAGGGCCATGGAATGGGGAAAATATTTTAAAAAGATACCTAGGGAGGGAATTTTTCCTTAAAATTAACAGAGGTTTTTTTGAGAAAATGCCCTAGCTGCGGAAATTTCCGCAGTATTTTTCAGGGTAAACTCAGCGGAAAGTACCGTTAATCGCATCGTCGTCGGCATTTCTCAGAAGCAGTCCCGCTTCATATGTCCAGATAAGCGCTCCGATGTCAAATGGATCTGACATTACAAAATTGAATTGATTCCTATCACCGGAGCCATCGGCACGCAGTGTTGCAAATATGAAACCATTGGTCGTGGGCTCATAGAAGATTGCCAAATGGCAGGCTTCGCCGGTTGCGGGATTGGTTTCTTCAAGGAGTTCTTCAGTTACCCAATTGCGGAGGCCAATGATGGCAAAGCGTCTCCCTGGGCAGCCAGTGACGCTGCATGGGGCTCCGTTTACAAACCCAACCTCACTAGTAAAATCAAGGCTGCACAATTTTTGTAAATCGATATTTTCAATGCGTTCAATGATCACATGTGGATCGGTTGGATCGTCAATGGGCACGGCCTGGGTCCTCACTGATCCCATGAGGAGCGATTGATTAAGCAAGTAACGTGCCTGCCTTTGAAGTTCCTGCAAATCATTGGCTGTAAATATGTAGGCGAGGTATATTAGTTGAATTCCATCGCCATCGATGAATGACACAAATCTGTGATTGCTGGCGTTTATTGCATGATTAAAAGCAAATGGTATGTCTAAATCGGAAAGATTGAATGGCCTGTTAGGTAAGGCTAAAAGTTTCAATGCGTCTATCAAGTTTGTGTTGAAATAAAAATCAATAAAAGAAGCGTCGAAATATAGCGTATCCATGCTACGGCGAGAGTGATCAATATGCTCGATTATAGATGCTAAAAATAAATCATTAAGACTTTCAATGTAAATTAGGAAACTTTCATCTGTTCCGAAATTTAGTCGATTTATCAATCTCCCAACAGCAACGTAATTTCCAAAAATCGTCCCTGGACAGGTCGCCACTTTGTCCATGAATTTTCCTGCAAAAAAATTTCTGTTTGCATCCATGCTTAGCATATTTAGATGCTGCCGAGCTAAGAGATCTGGATGATTGAAAATTTCAGCAACGATAAGGGAATGCATGGCATAAAATATGCTTTCGGCCCGATGAAAATGCGGAGTAAATAGGGATTGTAGAATAGCAATGTGCCACTCCATCGGAGATAGTCCCAGAACTCTTAGAATCGCCGCACTCCGCTCAATGAATTCGGGCTGAGATTGGCGCACTGATACTTCCTCGAAGACATTTCGAAGATTCTGATTCCGCAGCAGGGCATTGAGCACCGATAGCATTTGATTTCTTTGGAGGGAAAAATTGGGGATATTTTGGGTGCATTGCGCAGCGAAAGGACTGTAAAATTCAATTGCACTCAAAAAATGAATGATGGAAAAAATGGTACTGTCCGAAAGGTTTTCATAGGCCTCGAAGCATAGACACGCGGTTGTTTGTGCGATTTTCTTCCACATTTGTGCGGCACCTTCCAGTGTGTTTGGCCGTGCTACATATGTGGATAGAAGATCAATAAGCGTTGTCGTAGCGTGCCACGCAACGAAATCTTCGTACGAATCTCCCCGCGGGTTTAGCCAATAAGCACGTTGCCGTTGGAAAACCTGAAACCAATTCTGCTGTAAGCTTGAATTCGAGCCATTTGAAAAAAAATTTATATTCATAACATTGCCTCTTCTGCAATACAAAGCGAGAGTGTGAGTTCAATAATGTCAATGTTTTTTTTATCTTTTTTTCATTTGCGAATTCTGAGAAATGCTCTTCCAGCGTTAGTGCATTTGTCGATTATCGGAAGCGGATGGAATTTACACACCTTTTTCAGGGTAAACTCAGTGGAAAAAACTTCGACGGCGAAGTTTTTCTAAAAAAATGCACTTCCGCCCCTATGGCCTAGGTTTCTTTCGGATGTCAAATATGCGAAGTAGGCCTGTGTGGGAATGTTTGTGGCAATTTATTACTATGCCGCTAGGCTCATTTGCTGCTAAGGCGCCAATAAGATTATCCCCAGTACCACTATTAGGCATAACTGAATAATACGCAATGAAATGAAGCGGATAGGGGGACCGCGTTCCAACCAGGTTGTATTGCGCATATTCGTAAACTGGCAATACGCCGAGCCGCACAAATTCGCATTCGATGTATTGAATTATTGCCGTTGCGGACAGGGTGATTTTATCAGATGCTTCGGGGGAATGTTGTCCTCCAGTGTATTCTGTCAAGCTGGTATATTTATGAATTGATAAATGGCATAAACTCGGATCTCGTGCTATTGCAAAATTAAGATTTTCTATCATATTAACTATCGACGTAGATTCCACTATGATTTTTTCTATTTTCTCCATCGCATTTTTGCCATTATTATATATTGAAATGAACAAGGAATAGCAAATACGGTAGAGGAAATTTTTTGCCGCTTCATCTGTCTCAAATATTTCGCGAAACAGCATTTCTTTTGTTTTTTCCGTACGACTACGCATTGCATTTTTTATATCTTCCCAAGAGTCGGGACAGGCAATGCCGGAGCAGCTGGGAAAATTATGCATTCCCAGGGACATGTAGTGTCCGCCGGCATGAAATTCAGGGCACCAACCTTCACACGCATTGATGACGCAGCCAATTGAGTGTTCCCCCTTCCGCATCAAATTTGATTGCTGGCACAGGAATTCTGCGGCCTCCAAATTGAGCAATGCATTTGGAAAATTGGAAGTTTCAATCATTTCATAGTCGTCGCCAAGATACATTGGCAGTAGTTTTGCGTAGGAATTTTCGTGTACGGCATGGGTAAAATTGTCGGATCGAACAATTTCGGTATCTCTATTGGTTTGAAATTTATCGGGTACGTGATTTTTGTTGCTGCTTTCCTCTATTAGTATGCCCATAGCCGTTCTTCCCCAAACGATCTGCAATTTTATTTTTTCGATAAAGCTGGAATACTTATATCCATAAAATGATAATGCGTCATAGCTGGATTTGTACTCTTTCATTTCCCCATTTTTCCGAATGTGCAGGCAGCCATTTTCAACGAGATCTTTAAATTTCAAAAGCATCCGTTCGGGGTCATTGCACTGAATGAGGCACAGCGGCGCAATAATTCCGCAGTCGCCCTTGAAGTATTGAGCAAACTGCATGACGGCGTTGCGGAGAACGTATGAGCGAACTTCCTTGGGGTTGCTTGCATTGAGGCAAAGGACCCTGTTCATTTCACTATTTACTGAGTTAATCCCATTGATTAATTCCGGATTTTTAATGATTGCATCTAACACATTGCACGAAACCGTGAAACTCTCAAATGGGAGTAAAATTTCGCGGAAAAATGCACATTTGTGTGTGTCGAGATATCCATTTTCACCGATGCATTCATCGGCCAAAAGCTCCACAAGATCCCCGGCCGACGGTCTGGAGTGAAGGGTGAGCAAAGGCGAAAGGGTGCAAATGAGGCCCCGGAACATCGAAAACAATTTTTCCTTCGAAATGGGAAAATTTTCCTGGAATTCATTAATGGCAGACGCAATTTTCTCCAAGAGCGCTTGGTAGTCCGCTTCATTGCTTACCTCATCCGCTGCCACCAGCAGCTGCTTTATTCCTAGGCCCAACTTTCTCGCATGGGGAAAACATTCGGAAGTGTTTTGGGCGAGAGCATCTACTCTTTTTGCGTCTTCGCCTTCGCTCGCCGTTTGGTCGTTCGGGACCGAAGGGCGGCAAAACGAACGGAAAGTTTCTCCGATTCGCCAACTGCTGAAAATCCATATGAAAAATGCAATAAATCGGCCGCAATTATGGTGCTCAGCCAGCAGGCAGAGGTGTTCGCCAATGGAAATGCGCTGTGAAATTCCGGCAAAAATTTCTGCCGCATCGCCCGCGCCGAAGGCAATGCTAATACGCCGATAATTTGTAAATCTTGGCGATATTTCCAGCTCTTTCACAGTCGTGCTGTGGCCGAGGTCGGAGAATTTGCCGCCACTTTCTCCATTTACCAGCAAAGATATTTCCATCATTGCCAATGAAAGAGGTAAATGTTTAAAAAGGCAACAAAAAATTTTACTCACCGCTGGCACTGCGTTGAATTCTCCCAGTAAAATTACGGCAATTATCCCGATCGCATCGAAAATTTTGATTAAAAACTGAAAAAATTAGCTGAAGAAGATTTTTTACGTTTACGTGTTTGGGTTTCTGCCAAAGCGGTAATTGTCATTGAGATACGGGTAATTAATCTTGGGGTTTGAATGATGCAGTCGGGGTGGCAATGGTAAATTTCTTAAAGATTTTCCTTGCTTTGTTCCGTAAAGTCAACAATAGTACAGCACGATTATGAGTCTTAACATTACATCGAAAGCAGATTCTCTTGTCCCGCCGACATTTTTAGGCCACCTATTTACTTTCGTAGGTGAGCATGCGATTTTGGTATCGGTTTCTTCTATGGTAGTGACAGCGTCGGTGACGCTGTTGGCGATATTTTGCAGCCCCATTGCCGCCATCTACACCTTTGCGGGCATTTTTGTGATAGGCACCAGTGTATTTTGCATGATTCATTTTAACTCAATGCCCAGCGCCCAGCGCAAAATCCCAAATGATCCATGCACCAAGTGCCTAGGCCCATCTGGAATTACAGCTAAGAATGTCCACGAGGATTTGGAAAGAATTTCGGACAATGTCGCAGTCGACGCCAGCGAAAAAATTAAAAAAAATTCAGTAACTGCAGCCAAATGCCAATCGTTGCAGCCACAAAAAGTATACCTCGACGCGATGCATAAGAGAAAAATAAATACCATAATTCAGCGCATGCACGAAGTGGCAGATAAGACAAGTGGCGGGCAAAGAGGCACATCTAAAGTAGGTGCGCAGTATGTCATTTTAGAAAAAGCTATTAATGAAATAGAATCCATTGCTACGAAATTGGTCAATTCGAGTCTAACCAATGCTGAGTGGAAAAGAATTGTAGAGGTTTGCCGTGAAGCTTATTCCATCACAACGGATTATGGTGATCACTGCATAGATGGATTTACTGCCGGAGTGGAAAGAATACATGCGAAATTCCTCCTGTTTCAATGTGCAACGTTGGACTCTGCCTATGCGGTTCTGAAACGCGCATATTTGCGCGGGCTCATCGGGCAAACATTGGCCGAATATGATGCGCTGTGTTACAAAGAGCAAAAGAAGCCATGGGACGAAAATGAAGCGGGAAGAGAACAACGAGAACTCGCTCAGGGACAGACATTTGTAGCGGGAAAATTCTCCTATGTGAGCGAGGTTGTGGAGTTGGAATTGCTAATTTGCAATTTCATGCTTAACATGTATGAAAGTGTAGGATCAATGACGCCATTTCACATGGCATTTCCATGCATAGCGATTCGGGTGTGTACGGAAAAGCTGAAGCGACATATGCAATCGGAGGGTTACTTTGTATCGCGGTGCTCGGACATAAAAGTTAATGATAAGGAAGTAATTAAGAATCCGAGTGTAATTGATAAAGTCATTGACAAACTTTGCGACAGGCAATTTGACCTAAATCAGGTCCGCCTTTTAAAAGAGGTCCTCTTTTCTTTTATCAATCTCGTGGTACGCGATGAAGAAAATAAAGGCTTTCTCACTTTTCTCGTGTCGCGTGGACAGTTTTTCGGAGACATACTCATTGGGGAAAGCGAAGATAGTGCAATTCCATTGGGTCTGTATGATGCCGAATCCATGGCGGTACTGCGGAAAAACATTGAAGAATTGCGGAAAATGGCCGAAGGTCATGACGAGATAGAGATCTTGAAAAAAATATCAGATCCAAAAGTTTGCCTCGAAGAGTTGACCCGGAAAGATTTGAAGGATTTATTCAGTGCTCTTGATGATATCGATGGTGCTACTGAACTGGACTTCTATTCAGAACTTGGTCAATGCTTTATGGAGGGGCGTGAACATGAACTCAAGATGCGAATTTATAATAAAAAGTTTGAAGAGTTTGTCAAAGCAAATAATAAACTTCCAGATTGTCTCCATAACTGCCCCCTCCTCACGGGGGATGGCGCATAGGCGGTGCAGAATTGTGCCTCAGCTAATGCGGTTCATCCAATGACGCTCGCTGTCTCTCAACGTTTCGAAGCATTGCCGGCCAGTTGGGTTGTGGTCGTCCCGAGAAAAATAAATTTTTAAAGATTTTTCTTGCTTTTTCTAAAAAAATCAAGAGCATACGTCTATGCCCGATTCGTTGCATACTTTTGAGATGAATCAATCTCAAATTTCCTCCGCTGTTGATCAGTCGCCGTTCCTCGCCAGATTGCTGAAGGCAGTAACTGAACATAAGTTAGTTGTGCTTGTTTCCACTGTGGCAATAGCTCTTGTAATTCCTCTACTGGCGATATTTTGCAGCCCCATTGCAGTCCTCTATGCCGTGGGTGGCGCCGTGGTGGTGGCTTTAAATGTATTTTGCATGGTGATGCTCAACTCATCACCCGTGGGAAAATTTGATTCTAAAAGCATTTCCAATGACGGCGAAAGCAAAATTAAATTTGCTTCCATCGAAGATGACCCCAAAGGAAAGTGCAGCGATGGGCAGGAAGAATGTGAAGGAAGTGGATTGCAAGTCAATGAAGTTGGCACTACGCGTGATCCGATTGTTGATGTTGAAGTTGGCGTAGGAGATAAACAAGTAAGAGTTAGTGGGAATGAAAATGCATCCGATATTCACATTGTTGCCGAGCAAGATTCGCAAAAAGCGGTGCCTCTACGCGAAGACTTACAGCAAAAAATTAGAAAAGTAATACGTGAAACGAGGGCAGTAGTAGCCAATAAAATAACTAATGGCGCCAGCGAAGAGCAGAAAAAAAAATTGAATGACATCCTCGAAAAGATGGAATCAATCGTTGATTCAATGCTTAGTAAGGACCTTACCGTGGATAAGTGGCGGCGGTTCGCTGACGCAGTGAGGGACTGCAATAGTTGTTTACTAGCGTACCAACATAACTGCATCGATGCAGTCACCGAATCATTGGACATAATGCGATTTAAATTGATCTTCTTCGATGATTCGTTGGACGTGTCTGAATTTGTTCCTTTGGCAAGACAGGGATATCTGCGCAATATTGTTTTTGAATTTTTACAGCGGTTTAAATTTCCTGAGGATGATGAAAGAGAGCTGCTGGAGGCTCAGGCGTTACTTAGCATGGTATTGTGTCATTTGCACGACGATACAGCAGAGTTGTTCCCATTTGGCTGCATACAATTTCTAGGTTGCGGATGCACACGCATATGGAATAAGTATCAAGAAATGAGAAAATATTTTGAAATTGAAAAAACTTTCGTTCAATCATGCGAGGATATAAAGGGTGAAGATGGAAGTATTGCACTTCAGAATGCAAGGGACATAAAAAAAATTCTTGCGGATAAGGTATGGAAGAGCGAGGTAGAAAACGATTACAAGTCTCGTGTTAGCGAAATCATATTTTCACTCATAAACCACACATTGCGCGATGAGAAAGATAACGGTTTCGAAAAGTTCCTTAGAAGACTAGATAGAGTGGATGGCAATTCCAATATGGCCAGAAGCTACGCGTGTTACTTATCAGAGACACACGAATTTGAAAAACTATACATAGGAGAGTGTGGCAAAAAATATGTCGAATTTATTGAAAAGTATTTGCATTCGATTAGAGAATACGCAAAGACAATAAACGCACTAGGCAGTACAGCGACCGAAACTGAAAAAGAAGACTGTGCCTACGCAGCAGAACTTTTACAAGAAGTAGATCAATGTGGGAGTTATGAAAATATGGAGTGGAGTCTTTTTGAAAAATTAACTCTATTCATGATCGAATGTCTTGATATGGCTAGTAATAATACATTTAATAATGAGTATAAATTAATATGGGAGTGTTGTATCGACGATGCAAAGCACATAAGACGCGGAAAAGAGGCGGCTTGTTATTCTAAATTCTTTGAAAAATTTATAAAAAGCTGTAAAGAAAACACAAATCAGCCAAATCAGCTATATGCAGATTAAAATTAAAATCCGTTATGATCCTAATCCATATCACACATAGGAGCTTTCCATGCAGTTTCAGAAAATCAATCGCTCCGTGTGTGCTACTCAACAGATATTACCCCCTGCGTCGCCCGCTCCAGTCCTAACTGGCCATGGGTTGCTGGTGGTAATTTCTGCCATTGCCGCAGTCGTAGTGGTGTGCTTGCTGGCAATACTCTGCAGCTTCATTGTGGGCCTCGGCGCTCTCGGCGGGTTTTTTGTACTCGCCTCCATCCTATTGCTTGTGCGTCGCTTTCGGCCAGTGACTGAACCGAAGAAGGACATTCCGGTGGAAATGGCTCGGCAAGAAAAATTACCGAAAGGTGTCCAGTCAGTGACTGAAACAAAGAAGGACATTCCGGTGGAAATGGCTTGGCAGGAAAATTCATCGGAAGACGTTTGGCCAGTGAACGAACCGAAGAAGGACACTTCGATGGAAATGGCTCGGCAGGAAAAATTACCGGTTGATATTCCTCAGGAAAAGCCGGTAAGTTCCGCCGAAGGAAGCCTTTTCCGGCAATTGACAGATGCTGAAAAAACAGCCATCAAGGATGCATTTCAGAGATGCTTTATGGCAATGTCGGCAGTTCCGGGGGCTTCCTGCTATGGCAAATCCGGTAGTCATGCCCAAAACATACTGACAAGCCTCGATACTTTATTTACACAATCGCACACCGAAAGTGAATGGCATATCATTACCAATGAATTAGAGATATGTGCACTAACGCGGAGAGATGGCGGTTGTCAAGATAGACTTAATGTCCTGTTGCTAGGCATGCACACGTGCGTTATTCTTGCAGGAACAAGTATCCTCCAATCGCCCCATCTGGTGGTCACAACGCTGAGGGCTCAGTACCTCTATGAACTAATAGAGGAATTTATACGAACGGTTTTCAGTAATTATGTAGCTCTAACTAATAACCGCAGCGATGAAGCACTTGAGGCATCGCTAGTGCTCCATTGCATAATCATGCGGCTGTATCCGGACATAGCCAAAGAACTGCCACAGTGCATGACCCATGCCGAATGCGGGTGGTCCATATTGCAAAACATTTGCGATGAAAAATTCTTTAAAAGTGACAAAAATCCTGCGATTGTTGAGTGCTTTGGCAAGCGATGTGTGGACATGGCAGCGGCATTCAAAAGCCTCGAAGACGCAGAAAAAATAGATGCTGAAATCGATGGCATCGCCGAATCATTCAATTGGATGACAAAAAATAGCATTGCCACAGTGATTAAGTCAGTCCTGTACTTTGTTTCTGGGCAAATGAATAAAAATTTTAATGGCATAATGGCTCAATATGCAAAGACCATGCGCATCAATGACGAGGAAATTACTCCGTGTAAATGTGAACAATATGATGAGATTGTGCAATCGCTGAGGGAAAACAGTAAAATACTTATGGGAGTAAAAAGTTACGCCAGCACACATCCGCGCGCTCCAGTGACAAAAAAAATATTCTCAGCGGCCAATATCGACTTGAGTAGTCTCACATTTGCCGATTTTGAAGTCCTATGGTTTTTTTGCGATCAAAAATGCGATGAGCATGAAAATGACCTAGCCACGCAGCTTAAATATGAAAATCTCCGTGACGCAATCGCGGAATACTTTAGCCAAAAAAACACCCTGCAATCTAGATATATAATGAAACTTCTCTGCAAGGCCAACGATGAATTAGCACAGCCATTTGATCATTTTTACCTGGAATCTAACTGGCGCTCTGTAGTATCCTAAAGTCTGTGGGCCTAGATGACCCTAATGCCGTAGCGCTCCAGCGACCACCGCGAGAGCTTTTTTTCTAAAAAAATTCCATCGAGCGTGCGGGACCGGGACAGAGCCGTGTAAAGCATTTTGGCCGCATTGCCAAAAAACGCATTGGGATTCTGAATGACCAGCGAGTCAAAGGTTTGCCCCTGCGACTTGTGTGCCGTAATCGCCCAGGCCAATTTCAGCGGAATTTGTCGAAATTTTCCAACAATTTTCTCTTCAATTTTCCCACTGGGATCGGTGACATAGGAGATTTTTTGCCATTGATTTTGCTGCACGTCCACTTCCCTATGTATGGGGCCATCCAGCGACACTTTTACGCAATCCACGCCGCAGGCAGTGACAATGCCCATGGTGCCATTCTGCCACACATTTCCATTATTGCAGGTAAACATTACCCGTGTGCCCAGTTTCAGCATCAGCTGGTCCGGTGAAAGCGATTCCACCTTATCGCCTTCCCGTTCACCGGCATAGGCATATTCCTTTCCGGCAAGTTTTGCCAATTCCTCCCCGTTAATTTTATCCGCCGTCCGATTATTTCCAACGAGGAAAATACCTCTGTCTATTCTTGTTGCGCAGAAGCGTTCATTGAGCTTTTCCAATTGATGAGCGTTGATTTCCCTCGCCCTAATTGCATTTAAAATCTCGAAAAATTCGCAGTCATCGCTTTGGCGAAAATTATGGGTAAATGACATGTGCTCAAAATTGCCCGCCCCAAATGCTCGACTGCGATGGAAGAAATAGTCTCCTGGGCCGTAGCGCTCCTTTAAAATATCGATGTCGTCGTCGGCAACAATTGGTTCAAGTTGGCCCAAATCGCCAATGAGTATGATTTGCTTTCCGCCAAATGGCAGCTGCTTATTATCCTTAGCGGCGGCGAAGCGGCACATGGCATCGACGGCATCCAGCAGGTCGCAGCGCACCATGGAGACTTCGTCAATTACAATGGTCTGCACGGCCTTAATTCTATTTTTTAGCTGCGGATTTAGGTTTCGATAGCGGCGTTCAAGGAGTTCCTCATTAATCAGCGGCGCAACGCCAAATCCGAAAAATGAATGGATGGACATGCCCCTCACATGGACCGCAGCGATGCCCGTTGGTGCAAGGTAGACGTGGCTGATTTGAAAGTTTTTCAACATTTCCCGCAGAAATACGCTAGAAAAAATGCTTTTCCCGCAGCCGGCGTGGCCATCAATCCACATGTTTCTATGCGCAAATGCAAGTTCGATGGCTGCTTTATACTCGTCCGTTAGCTGAAGATTATTGGTCATGGCGCCAAGCCTTTCATTTTCATGCTATAATAGTGCGATGCTTTGAAATTTATTCCTCAAGATCTCAGCACGAAATGTGCTTTCCATGCCAAGGTGAATGGGGATCTCGTAGCAGTGAAATAGGTGGTGGGTCTGCATGTCAATGAGCAATTGATCAATTAAATTGCGCACGTCACACTCGAGCCACCCGTAGTCGACTGCCAGCCGCATGTGCATAAGCAGTGACCGCGCCTCCTTTAATTCCACAATGTGGGCACTTTTTAAAACAGCAAGCACCCGGGAAATGCGATCGCGCATTTGCAGTTGGGATCTGTCAAGCAGCGTTTTGCGTGCGGCAAGTTCGCTTTCAATGACCGTTTCCATGAAGTGTCCCATGTTTTCGATGGCCGTGTCCTCGCTAACATCCAATGGAATTGCGTAGGAAATGGTAAAAATTTCCCCGTCGGTCTGGGCCTTTTTCCCATTGAGTCCAACCATGGAACACCCAATGGCGCGGGCGGCCATGAAAAAGGATTGAATTTTTTCCAGAACCGCGAGGCCGGGGAGATGGGCGCAAATTTTTATTTGCAGCGCAAATCCGACGTTCTGCGACCTCGCTATCAGATATCCTAATCGAAGATCAAATGCATAGCGAATGCGTCCGGCGAGGCCGTTGGCAAAGGCATTGGCTTCACCGGCCACCGATTCGAGGTTTAGCCCGCGGGTGATGCAGCGGATACGAATATGATCTTCTCCATTAATGGCCATGACCGTGGAACCGGTGGGGCTTACAACCAATCCGCCGGCCTCAGTCCGACTCCAGCGCTTCGTTGTCCACTTTCGCTCCACGAAGAATATTCTCTCTGACTTTGAAAAATCCAATGGCCCGTAGGCATCATAGTTGGGAAATTCACTCTTCGCCGCTTCGGCAATGAGACATTGCGCTTTGCTCAATTCTTCCGCCGATGCGCGCTGCGGAAATATCAATTCCTCGATGTTTCTTGACAAACATGCCTGCGTATAAAGAATAACCGGTGCACTTGAATTCTGAGCGCTTCCGAATGGATGATTTTGCTGTCCAATTTTTTTTATCAGCGGATTCATTGGAACGATTAAAGATTGAAAAAATCAAAGTTCAAGTGCTATTTCCTTGCCGTGGCGACGAATATTTCGCGGATTGGCATGGGGGAGTCGAGCCGGCCCGCAAGTTTTTCATCATATCCTTCGACTCTCACCAAAAATAGGCGGATGATTTCCCCGGCAATTTCCTAGAAATCATCCGCCACTTCGAAGCCTTTAGTAGTCCATTCCCGCGCCCGCGCCGTGCATGCCGGCCGCCGCATTGGCTTTCTCATCCGGCTTATCCACAATCATGCACTCCGTCGTGAGCAGCAGCGATGCCACCGAGGCGGCATTTTGCAATGCGCAGCGGGTTACCTTTGTGGGATCCACGACGCCCGCCTTGAGAAGATCTCCGTAGGTGTCGGTGGCCACGTTATAGCCAATTGCGCCGTCGGCCTTTAGAACTTCCTGCACGATGAGTGCGCCCTCAACGCCGGCATTCATACACAGTTCCCGGAGAGGTGCCTCGATTGACCGACGAACGATCTGGGCTCCAATGGCCTCATCGCCGCAGAGATTGAGTGACTCAATGGCCTTTGCCGTGCGCAGCAGCGCAACGCCCCCACCGGCGGATATTCCCTCTTCGACGGCGGCGCGCGTCGCATGGAGGGCGTCCTCCACGCGCATCTTCTTTTCCTTCATTTCCGGCTCAGTCGATGCGCCAATGCTGATAACCGCAACTCCGCCCGATAGCTTTGCCAGCCGTTCCTGCAATTTTTCGCGGTCATATTCCGAAGACGCTTCCTCGATTTGACGGCGAAGGAGTCGGACACGACCCTGGATGGCATCCAATGATCCTGCGCCTTCCACGATGGTGGTATTTTCCTTGTCCACGGAAATGCGCTTGGCACGGCCGAGATCTTCGATGGTTACATTTTCCAACTTAATGCCGAGGTCTTCGCTGATGCATTTTCCATTCGTCAATATGGCGATGTCTTCCAGCATTGCCTTGCGCCTGTCGCCAAATCCGGGTGCTTTGACGGCGCAGACCTGCAGTGTTCCGCGAAGGCGATTGACCACCAGCGCAGCCAATGCGTCACCGTCCACATCTTCGGCGATGATGAGCAGAGGCTTTCCCGACTGTGCAGTCGCCTGGAGAATGGGAAGTAGGTCATTGAGCGCACTGATTTTTTTCTCAGAGATGAGCACATGGGCATTTTCCAAGTTGCACTCCATGGACTCCGCGCTGGTTACAAAGTAGGGGCTGAGATATCCCTTGTCGAATTGCATACCTTCGACGACTTCCAAGGTCGTTGTGATGCTTTTCGCCTCCTCAACGGTGATGGTTCCATCATTTCCAACCTTTTCCATGGCTTCGCCAATAATGTTGCCAATTTCCCTGTCCCAATTCGCAGAGACCGTCGCCACCTGACGAATTTCCTCCGGATCCTTGATGGGCTGTGAATTTTTTTGCAGCTCCACAACGGCCACTGCAACCGCCTTGTCAATTCCACGCTTTATGGATATGGGATTAGCCCCGGCGGCGACATTTTTCACCCCCTCGCGAAAAATGGCCTCCGCCAGTACCGTTGCCGTTGTGGTGCCGTCTCCGGCCTTGTCTGCCGTCTTTGACGCCACTTCACGCACCATCTGCGCACCCATGTTTTCGAAGTGATCTTCCAGTTCGATCTCCTTGGCAACGGTTACGCCATCCTTGGTAACCGTCGGTGCGCCGTATTTTTTGTCGATCAACACATTGCGGCCCTTGGGCCCGAGGGTTGTTTTCACCGCCCGTGCAAGTTGTTCCACGCCAAGAAGAATCTTCTTCCTTGCCTCTTCGCTGAATATCAATTGCTTTGCCATAGTAATACCTTTATCTTTATTTTATTATTTATTATTAGAATTCTATCTAGGAGATAATTCCAAGAATGTCGCTTTGGCGGATAATCAGATAGTCAACGCCATCCATTTTAAATTCGTTGCCCCCATAGCGATTAATCAGAATGCGATCTCCGGCCTTAACTTCGAAGGCAATGTGCTTGCTGCTGCAGCAACCGTCCTTGCTTTCGCACACATTTCCGGTCCCAAGGGCAATTACCTCTGCCTCCTGCGACTGTTCCTTCGCCGTATCCGGAATGACAATTCCTCCCTTGATTTGTTCGGCGTCCTTACGCCTCTTAACCAACACTCGATCTCCAAGTGGTTGTATAGCAGGTTTATTCATATCTTTTATTCCTTTCGGTTAAAAACTCCTCCATTGAGGTCCTATTGAACCCCATGAAAAATATCCAGTAATTTTTTTTAATTTTTTAAACTCGGAGAACATTACTTCTCCGCCCATTTACCGCAATTTTCACTTTTTATCATCCATCACTTCGAAATCGGCATCCACAACCTTTGCATCCGTTCCACCCTCTGCGCCGCCCTGGCCTGGAGGGGGTGGCGGCTGTCCGCCGGCATCGCCGCAGGGACAGCCATCGGACGGCTGCTGTGCGTAGACTTTCTGCGTTGCCGCCTGGAACTGCTTCATGAGGGCTTCTCGGGCACGATTCATTTCCTCCGTGCTCGAGTCGCCATTCGACAGAACCATTTTGCATTCACCCATTGTCACTTGAATGCCATTGCGATCTTCCTCGGAGAATTTATCCTTCAACTCTTCCAGCTGTTTTTCCGTCTGGTAGACGGCGGAATCAAGCTGATTGCGTGCTTCCGCCCGATCCTTGCGCTCCATATCCGATGCGGCATGTTCCTTCGCTTCTCTCTCCAGTTGTTCAATTTCGGCGTCGGTCAAGCCTCCCTTGCTGGTGATGGTGATCGTCTGTGACTTTCCCGTTCCCTTGTCCTTGGCGCTCACGTGCAAAATGCCATTGGCATCGATGTCGAACGTCACCTCGATCTGCGGCACGCCGCGCGATGCTATGGGAATGCCTTCCAGTCGAAAATTTCCAAGGCTCTTATTATCGCAGGCCATGGGCCTTTCGCCCTGGAGAATGTGGACATCCACGCCCGTTTGTCCGTCGGCATAGGTTGTAAATGTCTGCGTTTTTTTCGCAGGAATGGTCGTATTCCTTTCGATCATTGGCGTGGAAATGCCGCCCGCGGTTTCGATCCCTAGGGTGAGTGGAGTCACGTCGAGGAGAAGAATATCTCCCACTTCTCCCTGAAGAACTCCTCCCTGAATTGCGGCGCCAATGGCAACCACTTCGTCGGGATTTACCCCCTGGTTTGGAGCTTTTCCAGCGAGCTTGCGGGCCGTTTCAATGACCTGCGGATTGCGAGTCATTCCTCCCACAAGAACCAATTCATTGATGTCGCCGACGGCGATGGCTGCATCCTTTAAGCAGGACTCGAATGGAGTAACGGAGCGTTTGACAAGCGGTTCGCAAATGCGCTCCAATTCCGAGCGAGTCAGCTTTCTATTGAGATGCTTTGGGCCGGAGGCATCGGCGGTGATAAACGGCAAATTAATGTCCGTTTCCTGGGCCGAAGAAAGCGCAATTTTTGCCTTCTCAGACTCCTCCTTGAGCCGCTGCAGAGCCATGGGATCTTTCCGAAGGTCTATGCCGTTCTCCTGCTGAAATCCATCGGCGAGCCATTTGATAAGGGCCTCGTCCCAATCGTCGCCACCGAGCTGGGTATCACCGTTGGTCGCGCGGACCTCAAACACCCCGTCGCCGATGTCGAGGATGGAAATGTCGTAGGTGCCGCCGCCGAGGTCGTAGACGGCAATTTTTTCTTCCTTTTTCTTGTCCAATCCGTAGGCAAGCGATGCGGCCGTCGGCTCATTGATGATGCGCAGTACCTCTAGTCCGGCAATCTGTCCCGCATCCTTTGTTGCCTGCCTCTGGGCATCATTGAAATAGGCTGGGACCGTGATGACCGCCTGAGTAATGCTCTCACCCAGATATTTTTCCGCATCCGCTTTGAGCTTGGCAAGGATCATGGAAGAAATTTCCTCGGGAGAAAATCTTCTTCCCTCTCCGTTAATCGTAATTTCCACCCACGCATCGCCATTTTTTCCGGCAACCACCTTGTAGGGAAAGCGTCTCGACTCCCTGTCGATTTCTTCCTTCTTCCTACCGATGAGGCGTTTAACCGAAAAAACAGTATTTTCAGGATTGGTAATTGCCTGCCGCTTGGCCGCCTGGCCAACGAGTCGCTCCCCCGTTTTTGAAAATGCAACAATGGACGGCGTTGTGCGTGCACCTTCCGAATTCGGAATGACTGTCGCCTTCCCACCTTCCATAATTGCCATGCAGGAATTGGTCGTTCCCAGATCAATTCCTAAAATCTTTGTCTTTTTAGTGCTTTTTTCCGCCATAGCACTCTATATATAGCAATATGACGCCCAGTGCAGCGATTTTTTTGAATTTTTTTAAACTTTTCAGCGAATATGCCCATTGGACCGGGCCTATTGGAATGAATTTTTATATGCTATTCGCCACTGCCGTGATTTTTTTTGTAGCAGATGAAACACTTCCTGATCCACACTGTGTCCCACTGCGATGATTTCTGCTGCTCACATGCATCCACCGGCCATGCCATCGGAGGATGATCGTTGTTTTTTTTTCTTTGCCGGCCCCATGCGCCACGCGGCATATTTATAGATGGCGCAGGAAATGAGCGCAAATACATAGCCGAGCAGAATGCTTCCCAGGGTTGCGAGTGCAATCCATTGGCCTAAATTTTTCCCCATGCTTCCCAGAGAGCCGGCATCCAAAGCGGCACTTGCGCTTGCCGGCGCATTGCAAAAAATGCCACTTACTAATTTGCCCGTTTTGTAGCAAATGAACAAAATAAACGGCTCTGCAAATGGGTTACTTATGAGCTGTAAGGCCAATACAACTAGTATATTGGCGCGAAAAATAAATGCGCAAAAAATGCCAAGGAGAGTGTGAAGTCCGTAGAATGGCGACAGGGTAATGATCCATCCGACAAGGAACGCAGGAAATACTTCCGAGGAGCGAAACGACCAAAAGAACGCGCTGCGCCTAGCCGCATTTGCGAAGCGACCCAATATGGGATAAGATTCCAAGGTTGCTCTCCGCGGCAAGTATCGCAAAATTTTTTTCACACGGCGAATGCGCCGGTGCCGCCTTCCTATCTCGTCCATACTCTAATAGATCAAAATTGATCCCATGGTGCAATAGACTATTTCTCGAAAGTCCAGCCTAGGACTTTTTCTTGGCAAACGCTTCCACGAGCATGGACACCTTTGAAAGAGCGCATCTATTTTTACGCTGCGCCGGCGTGAACTTTTGATAAAAAGCGCAACTTCGAGGGAATGAATTGAGTTATAATGCATGGGCCGAGGGTTACCACTCCGGAAGCCATTTTTCCCATGCCTCCGCTACCCCCGGCCTAGCTAACTTCTACCAAAAAATTTGCGGAAAAAAGTGGCTATTTGCCGAAACGTTTTCCCCACA
>JAIRXK010000016.1 GCA_031268315.1 Puniceicoccales bacterium
CGAGCAGGGCGGCCCGGGTGACATAGTCGGTTTCGACGGTATCCTTGAGATCAGCCAATTCGTCCGCAGTTGCATAGTCGGTTAATTTTTCATCAATTATCGTTGCGAGGTTAATCGTCCCTTCTTCGTCATTGCCGAAGATCCTTTCCAACTCATTCATGGTAACATAGTTGGCGAGTTGGCTGGCGATGTATTGGGCCAAATTGACTCCACAATCGTCCTCTTGAGTTGGGTCGGGAACTTCGCCGCCGCCACCCGATTCGTCATCGCCGCCATCGCCCGATGACGGTGCGCTAAATCCCAGAATATTGGCGAGCTGTGCATTCAGATATCCCTTTGTGACGTAGCCACTTAATTTCTCATTGATATGGGATGCCACATCGACGAATCGCTCATCGTTATTATCACCTTCGTTTTCTGCCAATGCGAAAACATCTTTCAAAGCAGAAATCAATTCCTCTTCAGTGACATAGCCATCTAATTTTTTTGCAATTTCCCTCACAAAGCCAAAATCGGAATCGCCATTTTCGCTAAAAATTTCACTTAGTTCATTCTTGGTGACGTAGCCGGCGAGTTTTTCTCCGAGGAGTTCGGTGAATGTCCCACCTTCCGTAGGCGATTCCTCATTTCCGACAATCGCCGCGAGCAGGGCATCCTGCGTCACATAGGTAGTTGCAGCAGTATCCTGACTCAAGTAGGTCTCACTTGCATCAGTTGTCGTCAGGTAATCTCCTTTTTCCTGGTAGGTCTCACTTGCACCAGTTGTCGTCAGGTAATCTCCTTTTGCCTGGTAGGTATTACTTGCATCAGTTTTGTTTAAGTATGTACTACTTGCATCTGATTTACTCAAGTATGTACTACTTGCATCTGATTTTGTTAGATAGGCGTTTTGGATTGCGTCAATATCATTATCATGTTTTATTTTTAATTCATCTAATTCTTCTAAGGCATCTCGATTTGTAAGTACAAGTACATATGTTTCATCATTTCCTACAACAATTTTTCTGCAGAGCAAGCGAACCTTATCAGCATCAAAAAATTCAGTATACGGAGTCAGTTTATTGTCGATAATTAAATTATTATTTAAATCAATATGATAGTAATTATTTTTCCCTTTAATCTCAGATCCCAGCGATATACCGCTAAAAAATTTATTGAAATTATCACCTGTATCACTTTGTTTACTTGCAATAATAAGTGGAAATTCAAAGTCATTTCCTAGTTTGTCAATGCTGTCTACTTCTGAGTTATTCATAATAAATCCTACTTTGCCGCCACTGAAATTTATTTTGCCATACTTATCATTTGCGCTATGCAAAATTACGGAGCCGAATAATTCATAGTTGCTCGACCCACTGCTGGACATAATGCCGAAGCGAAGAGATTGATTTACGCCAAGTGTCAGTGTACCTGCACTATCTATACTATCAATATTATTGAAGGTTAACCCATCTCCGTTAAGTACATCAAATGCTTGCACGTAATCATTATCATAATCATCAAAATTGCCATTGCTTTGTATCAAATTTGTATTATTCTCAATTTGGTTAATACATGCGCTGCTTATTTTTGCATATTTTGTTGGAATTAAACATAGCCTTCCGTTAATGATATCGATTTTTTGTAAATCAGTGATTGGCGCATAGCAGGCCACCTGCCATCCATTGTCGATGCGCATAATTGAGCCATTACAGTTATGCGCAAGCGGTGCCTTGCCAATTTTGCCAAAAATATGCATTTTTTCACTCCCGTTACCATGGTATCCGTCGTTATTTTTTTTTCTTCCCACATTCAATTGAAAATTTGGTCCAAGGGCAATGGCTCGGGAATTTGGACTATCTATGGAACGAGCTTGGCACGCTAATTCAATGTTTGTACTTTCCAACACTTCATCGAGTTTCATTGCGGCGATAACGACCGATGTATCATTTCCACCGTTACTATCGCCACTAAAATAAAATTGCATATTAGTATTACAACATCCTCCAAGCGTTCCGATGTGCGCATTCCCTCCTTCCGAGTCGTTGGGGACCGCCGCCATGGCAACCATGGTCTGAGACCCATTAAATTCAACCGTCCAATCGGAAAAAATGGATCCATCATATCCCTCTCTTCCAACATGAGCGCCGCCAAAAATACAACTTGCCGCACCGAACGGTGCGCGGGACAGGGCGGTGAAAGAATTATTGCTACCAAAACCTTCAAATTCCCACTGACAACACACACTTAGCAACACATCAGAGGTAACAGTGCCGAGCCCAAATATACTGCAACCGGCCCAATGGCTTTGACCATCATCCATTGACATTGCGATGAATTTATTATTTTCGCCAAAGCTGCCAAATGTCCACCAACAGCCAGAAATTTCTAATTTACCTGAAATTGAACCTATGCCAAAGACGGTGCTGCCGCTAAGAACTCCAGCACTATTTTTAAGACTATTGGATCTGGCAGCAAAAAGATTATTGCCGCCAAAACCAGAAAAATTCCATATATTTGCAATGCCCCCATACGCAGCAACTTCCGATTTTGCATAGGAACAGCCACTGGCGCCGAAAGTGGCAGCACAGGCACCATAGTCATAGCTAGCATTTGCAATTGCAACAAATTCATTGTCATTGGTAAATGAAGCTATGTTCCACTCGTTGGCATAGCAATATTGAAAATTATTAAGCCCTTCTCCTATGTGGTCAAAAGTACCGTTGAAGCCCATGACCGTTGCAAAGCAATTTCCATATCCTGCAGTATCATCGACATAGGATTGAAATGAGAATTTATTCCCTCCAGTAGTAATGCAAATATTATTTAATGCATTATAGCGATGTATAGAATTCTGATAGATTGCATCTGCTCCTGAAGAAATATTAAGCCCAATGGATGCAGATGAGTTATATCCTTTTGAAAAAAAGGAGAGATTTTTTGAGCTACTTTCGCTGAAATCAATGGTGATTTTTGGCGGTAATTTTCCCTGTGAAGTTCCAAATAAATAATCAGATATTTGATTGGAGTTTCCAAGTAGTGATGCTACTAAATTTACGCTAGCATCATCGGTATTTGTAGTATCTGGCTGTATTAAGAAGTTTTTAGCCGATGAGTCGTATTGTGATGTTATTATTAGAGTGACATCTGTGTAGTTTTCCGGGATTGGGTACGAAGTAAGCATAATGCCATATCCATCACTTTCAATCCAAGCACCGTTTTGAAAAGTAACACTACCTTCAAATGTACTACCCCCGCCTCCGATGTCAATTGTTATAGGATTAGAACACGAGTACGCAACATTTTTGTTTTCTGTAGAAAAAGCTCTAACTAAGCCAACATTGCAGCAAGCCGCAACGGCGAAAGCAACTACCGTACAGCAAACATCTCTCCTGCTAAACCACATGGATTTTGCGATTGTGATGCGCGCGGAAATAATTTTCAAGAAAAATTCGAAAAATTTTTACCCGAATTTCGTACAATTTATTTGCGTTGCCTAGAAATTTTTTCCCCGTATTTTCACAAAAATGGACCGCATTGTCACTGGCCCGTGAAATTTGTCCAAATTCTCCACATGCACATGTTATAGACAATGGATCCGGCGCACACAAAGCCTAGGATCGCGCAGTGGGCCGCCGGCGCGATGCACGTGATCATTAGGTAGTAGACAATTCCGCTCCCCAGCACCATTGAAAGTCGTCCCGCCGTCACTTCCCTGGGAAAGATGCGACTGAAAGTTCTTTGGAAGAAAATTAGAAAGACTCCATAGAATGCGCTCAGCCCAAAGGGAAGTGGCAGATAAATGCTATCGATGGTCAGACCAAAAAAAAATGAAAAAATGGCAGCCACTGGTGTGGAAAATGCAGAAAAAAATAGAAATGGGAAAACGGCAGATAGGCCGAGAAGAAAGCTGCCACGCGGGATAAATTGATCCAAAAAAAATGCCACACAAAATGCACAAATGGGGAAAAAAATTCGGAAATTTTTGCTCATAGGAACAGTGACGTGATGTGAAATGTGATTGCCGCAGCCACCAGTGATAAAATAACATAGTGGACACATAATCTTACCGTCCAGCGAACGGACTGGACTTCATTGGCCGTTGCCGCGATGGCGGCACAGCAAGGAACATTGAGAAAAAATGCCACAAGAAACGCCAGTGCCTGGGGCATGGTCAATGCGGCGCGCAGTGTGGACTCCAGGTGGGGTACACAACCGGAAACGAAATTTGAATCACCGCAAAAAAATATGGCCAACCCACCCAGGGCCGACTCGCGGTTGCCGATGGAAAGCAAAAGGACAACGAATAATTCCCAGCGAATTCCGATAATTTTTTCGAAACCACGGACGTGTTCGTCGATGTGAATCAACATCGCCGCAGCGCTGTGAGTGAAAAGCCACAGCACGGAAACGGTGAATAAAATGATAGGAATGGATGACTTGAGAAGCTCCGCAATGCGAAATTTTAAGTCACATCCAATTTGCCGCCAATCGGGATGGTGGTAGGGTGGAAGCTCCATGAGCATGCCCTCCAGTTGAGATCGTCTGCAATTTTTCCCACCAAATATGCGCGCAGTAATGGCAATGTGGATGGTTGCCAGCAAAAAGAGAAAAGCGAAAATCCAAATGGCGTGCCTGCCAAAAAAAAGGGCGGAAATAAGGGTTACCATTCCCCAGGTTCCAGAGCATGGAATGACCCAGGATGTGGCAATGGTGAGCAAACGTTGCCGCGGAGAATCAATGATGCGCGAACTGCTGACCGCTGCAACGGTACATCCAAATCCAGAAAGAAATGGTAAAACACATTTTCCTTGGAGCCCAACCCGGTCCATGATGCCATCAAAGAGGTAGGCAATGCGGGCCATATATCCAACATTTTCCATTATTTCCAATGTGAGTGTCAATCCACCAACGAATACGACGAGGTAGCTGCCAATGGACAATCCGGGAAAAATTGCCTCCCGTAAAAACAGAGACAGAAATGGTGAAATGTGACCCAAAGGACTTTTTTCAAGGACCTGAAAAAGATGTCGCATTGCGCATTGGCCCCACTCTGCGGCGCAAATGCTGCCCGAAAAGCCAATGAGCAGAATGGCAAATGCGATAAATAGGCCGTAGATGGGATGGGTCGCAAGGGAGTCAAAGAGAGATAAATGCCTCAATGGAGGATTTCGAGAATGTGTAGCCGCTTTAAGAATTCCATTGATTTTTTCATAGCGACAACTGGCAATGCGCACGGCAGCGGCTGTACATGCTTCTCTACTGTAAGACATTTCCGCCATCGATCCTACCGTTTCGCTATCGGACGGAAGTGGCGACTGTGCTAAAGAATTTCTTTCTAGGCATTTAATTTTCATCCACAGCGGATCACATGGAATACTTTCTACGGAAAGATTGCCACATGTTCCCAAATCATTTCCCAAAATTTTTTCATAGGAAGGAAATATAATGTCGCGACACAGCATTGGCCGTTCCTTAAGTAGGCACCGTAGATGGGGTATCATTTTTTTCCCCATTCCCCGCCGGGTGGTGACGATGGGGACAACGGGAACACCGAAAATATCTTTCAATTTGCGAAAATCAATTTTCAATCCCCGCGCACTTGCCCTATCGGCCATGGTAATGGCAATTATCGTTGGAATGTTAATGCCGATAAAATCGAATAGAAAATAAAAGCTCTTTCCAAGCTGTGATCCATCAATGAAAATGACGGCGCCATGGAGCTGCTCATCGCCCAGGCAATTGCAAAGTATTTTTCCTCCATCTCCGCGGAAGGAAAGGTCGTAGGCGCCAGGCAAATCCACGAAAGTAAAAAGATCTGCGCCACATTGCACCTCCGCTTCGGCCGCATCTACTGCCTTGCCCGTCCAATTTCCCGTTTTACGGTGAATATGGGTCAGAGAATTAAAAAATGTTGATTTTCCGCTGTTAGGTTGTCCGAGGAGTGCAATTTTTGACCTCATGCTTCCTCCACTAAAATGCCACGCGCCCACTTACGACTCACAGCAATGGTGCTATTGCCAATGCGGAGCAGAATGGGGACAAGGCAACAGTTCTGAATTACCTCCGCATAATTTCCGACGCATATACCCAGGCCAAATAGGTGCATTGTGTGCTGATTTTGGCTGTCAATTCGACAAATTCTACAGCATGTATTCTTCTTTACTCGATCCAACGTTGTCATACCCTTTCCCACATTCGAAGAATTTTAAAAAAATTTGTCAAGGCAATCTGCCAGTTTTACAGATGAAATAGAAATTTTTTCAAAATATTTCAAATTTACATTGCAAGCAGAGAGACGGGGCTAAAAAAATAAGAAAAAGGCAAATTTTCTTGACTTGCATTGCCATAGACTAATTTTATACGCTGAAAGAGAAATTTGCATGGATAGCTCGTTCGATGGAGTAAAGTGTGCTGTCCTCGGCGCTGGCGCATGGGGAACGGCGATGGCCATTCATCTGGCCAACATCGGCCATCGCGTTTTTCTCGTTTCTAGGGATGTCGACCACGCTAAGCGCATGGTGGCAACCGGTTCCAATGGCGAATACATTTCCGGTATCACATTTCCTGAAAATCTAACTGTTTCGGCAGAATTTGCCGTAGCACGCAATTGTGAAATCATTTTTCTTGCTTGTCCATCGGCTGGAATTGTGGAATTTTGCCGGAGACTTCAGGCAGTCCAATGGAATCGTAGCGGCCCATTTCCCTACGTCATTTCTCTGTGCAAGGGCTTCATTCCATCGACATCCCGACTGCCGCTCTCCGCGGTAAATAAAATGCTTCCCCAATTTCCCAATGGAGTTTTGTCTGGGCCGACCCATGCGTTAACCGTAGCATTTTCCCGCCTAACCGCAGCGGTATTTGCCTCACAACAACCCAGCAATGCCGTCGAAGGTATACGAAAAGCGCTTCATTCGCCTAATTTTCATGTCTATGCATCCGAAGATGTGATCGGCGTGGAATTGGGAGGATGTCTTAAAAATCCCTACGCCATTGGAATGGGCATGGCTGTTGGATCGGACTGCGGTGACAATGGGTGTGCCGCCCTAGTAACGCGTATGGTTGCAGAAATGACTCACATTGGAGTGGCCCTCGGAGGCAAAAGGGATACATTTTACGGCTTAAGTGGTCTCGGCGATTTACTAGCCACGGTGAGTGGTCAGTGGAGCCGTAATCGCAACTTTGGAGAACGCATTGGCCGAGGCGAATCACCTGAGGAAATTATGCAATCTCAGCGTGGCGTTGTGGAGGGCTATCATAGCACCCGAGGATTTTATGAAATCTGCCGCAAAAGCAATTTGACCACACCAATTCTTAATGAAATTCATTCCGTTCTCTATGAGGGCCGCAAATGCGATAAAATCGCTGGAAGCTTCATGGAGCGATGTCTACTTACTTCCTAGAATTTTTTCAGAAATTTTAGAAGTTTGATGCTTTCATCACATGTTTCATAGCTTGCGCAGCTCAAATCCATCCAGTTGTGCCGTATTATCCACAATTTTTGTAAAAATGGCCTGCGCCTCCATTTCACTTAGTGTACGCTTGGAGCTAGACAAATGAAAGCGCAGTGCAATGCTTTTTTTGCCGCTGGGAATTCCATTGCCCTCGTAGATGTCAAAAATCCACATTTCCGCCAGCGAGACATCGCTCGGCAGTGCCTTTATAATGCACTTCTCCACTGCCATTCGGGCTGATTCCGCCGTCATCAATTCATCGACGATGACCGCCAGGTCCCGGCTTATGGGCGGAAATGCTCCGAATGGACGAAATGAAACTTTTTTTTTCTTTTTTGAAAAAAAAACCGGCAAAATAGCCCATTCTCCCGCAAATATGGGCAGACGAATGTCACGCTCGGCAAGCAATTGCAAATCGAGCAATCCGCATTGAAACTGATAGGGAAATTGTCCAAGTGCTCCAAATTGGGCACAAATTCCACGCTGCCACGGAAGCTCATCCAGCGGTAAAAATTGAGACATCTTCGTTGCAATTCCTGCCTTGGCTGCCACCCTCTCCCCCAGGGCCTTCATGGTGTAAAAATTCGGCGCATCATATTCGCTCCAGCTCTTTTGAGGAGATTCACCGCACTGTATCCATGCAACGGCTATGGCTTCGTAGATTTTTCCATCGATCGGCAACCAAATGTGACCCACCTCAAAGAGGCGTACGGCAGGATTCCCATTGCGCAGATTATAGTCCAAGCTATCCAGCAATCCCGGAATGATACTTCTACGGAGATGGGTTTGTTCCTCATTGAGCGGATTATCTATGCGTAATAGATTTACGGCACATTGGCCCTGCGGAGAAAATTTTTCCACTTCTTCGCCACTGCGCATGGAGTAATTATAGCACTGCCAAAAGCCAATGGCTGTCAAGACTTCCTCCACTTCAATTTGAAAGCGAAAGCTATCATCATCGGTTCGATTGATCGCATTTAATTGAGGACTTTGCGAGTCCAGGGAGTGAATTCCATAAAATCGAATGAATTCCTCCACCAAATCAATTGGTAGATTTATATCCTTCTCACGAAAGGATGGAACGGAAACCTGCCATTGGCCATTGGTTTTTTTCGTAGTGAAACGGATGCGACGAAGCACATCGCTGATTTCTCTATCATCCACATTTATACCAAATTTTTCCCGAACAAAGTCACCGCAAATGGAAATCGTTTTTTTATGCACATTTCCATTCCACGGAGAAAAGACGCGGGGAGCTTCGTCAGCTACGCCGCCGCAGTTTTCAACAATCATTTTCACGGCCATTTTTACAGCGTGATAGGTATTTCGTGGGTCAATCCCCCTGGCAAATCGCAAAGAAGCATCGGAGGTAAGGCCTAATTTCCGAGACGTTCTCTGGATGGATTCCGGAGAAAATGTAGCTCCCTCGACGATTAAATCCAAGGAATTCGCATCGACCTCAGCATCGTTGCTACCCATGATGCCTGCAATGGCCAAGGGTGCAATTTCATCGGAAACAACGAGCATAGTTGGATCCAGATTGTACCGATGATGATTAATGGCAACCAGGCTTTCGCCTTCTTTGGCACGGCGGATGCGGATGACACCACCGTGAAGTTTGTTTGCATCGAATGCATGGAGTGGCTGGCCGCAATGGGCAAGGATCCAATTGGTAATATCAACTGCATTGTTGACGGAACGTATGCCGATGCGCTCTAGATCGCCGCATAGCCAAGGTGGACTTTTTCCTACGCGAACACCGCGAATTCCCCAGGCAAAAAATTGCGAACAGCCGTCACATGAAATGTCTAATTGTTGTAGCAACATTTCTTCTTTGTTTAGATCTTTCCCGATGAGATATTCCTCAATTCCATCGGCCATGCTCAAGTGAAAGTAGGCGGCCAATTCCCTTGCGATGCCCAAATGGCTCATGCAATCGCCGCGATTTGCTGTAATTTCCAAGTCAAAAATCACATCACTGACATCGGGGAAAATAGATGCTACATTCGTTCCAATGGCAACGGATTTGTCCATAATAAACAGCCCACTGTGATCAATTTCGATGCCAAGTTCTCGCCCGCTGCACATCATCCCGAAGGAGTTGATGCCGCGAAAATTTGCCGCCTGAATGACCGTACCATCCAGCATAGTACATCCCGGCAACGCGACGGGCACACGATCTTTGGGAACAAAATTGGATGCGCCGCAGACAATTTGCCTAGGAGATGTCTCGCCAACGTCCACCGAGCAAACCCGCAGCCGATCGGCATGGGGATGTTTTTCATAGCAGAGAATTTCGCCAACGACGAGAAATTGTGAAGGAACTCCAGTGCTTTGTGTGGACTCTAGCGAAAACCCAAGCATCGGAAGAGCACTTTCAATTGCACTCACATCGGCAGTGAGATCAGGCAACCAACGCATTAACCAACGTAAACTTATTTTCATCGAAAACGCGTTTGTCTCACTTTCTCCGAGCATTTTCAATCAAATTTTTTTCAACGATTGGTATTTTGCAATCGAGGTAAATGGGCGTGAAAAGATTTGCTTTGCTTTTCCTATGGGACAACTTATACGGAAATGGCAATGGGAGAACAGGGAGATTTTTTTCAATTTGCATGCGATAATCAAAAAAAAGAAAACTCGCATGGGCCCCTTGCGCTGCGCATGCGGCCAAAAAAATTGTCGCAAATGGTGGGGCAAAGACATCTGCTGAATGAAAATTGCATTTTGCCCAAATTGATTAGGCGCAATAGTTTTGGAAGTTTAATTTTCTGGGGACCTCCGGGTTGCGGAAAAACATCGCTGGCGGAAGCCATTGCCAATGAAATTGAGGGTCAATTCATCGCCATCAATGCAGCAACATCGAACGTAAATGAGCTGCGAAATATTTTGCAAAGCACCAACAATGAAACCAAGCCACCGGTTTTATTCATCGATGAAATTCACCGATTTAATCGTTCTCAGCAGGATTTGCTGCTTCCATATATCGAACGCAATGGCATTCGACTTATCGGTGCAACTACCTATACTCCATCCATCTATATCATAGCGCCACTGCTAAGTCGCAGCCACCTTTTTGCGTTGGAAGCATTGGATGAAGAGATAATTGCATCCCACCTATCCGAGGCACTTTTAGACACAAATCGCGGTCTTGGAAATAGTGGTTGCACCGCGACAGAGGAAGTACTACGTATCATTGCCAGTGCCAGCGACGGGGATTTGCGCCGTGCACTCAATCATTTGGAAATGATGGTTGCTGGCGTTCCGGTTGGGTCCCATATTTCATGGGAAACTTTAGAAAATTTAGGCCAAGAGCGGCACCTTCGCTACGATCGAAACCAATCGGAACACCATGCAACCATTTCTGCCTACATCAAAAGCATGCGCGGTTGTGATCCCGATGCGGCTGTGTACTGGCTTGCAAAAATGCTGAATGGAGGAGAAGATCCACGATTTATTGCCCGTCGGTTGATTATTTTTGCATCGGAAGATGTTGGCTTGGCCGATTCGAGTGCGCTTCCATTGGCGATTGCATGTTTCGATGCCTGTGAAAAAGTTGGGTTACCCGAGTGCGCCATCAATCTCAGCCATGTGAGCGTTTTCATGGCTGGGGCACCAAAAAGCAATTCCACCTATATGGCCCTGCAAAACGCTCGCCGAGATATCCAGTTGTATGGCATTCAGCCAGTTCCAACCTATCTGCAAAATCGCCCACATTCCCTAGCAAAGAAACTTGGCGATGAAAGTTATCGCTATGCCCATGACTATGAAAATAATAGCAGCAGCCAAGCCCACATGATAAATAAAAAGCAATTTTATTTTCCAAAGCGCGCTGGCGATGAGGGAAAAAATAGAGAACGAAAAGATGGGGAATACTAGCATCTACTAGTCCCCAGCGCTGGCAACTGCGGCAAAAAATTTTTTTAATTCTGGGAAATAAGGTGGTGGATTGACTGCAAAAAATGCCGGAGTCCCACCGATGGTTCGGGGACCACTATAGCGCGGATCAGTCGTAGTAAAAATGCCAAGTGCTGGCCGATTCATCGCCACGGCGATGTGGAGGCAGCCACTGTCATTGGCAATGACGCCGCTGGAGTTTTGTATAATTGCCATCAACTCCATGAGCGATGTGTTCCCTTGGAAATTGAAAAATGTTTTGTAAACTGAAAGAGAAGGCATCATTTTATCTTCCAATCCTACCCACACTACATTCAATTGCGGGCAAAGTCTGCAAATGTTGCTTGTTAGTGCTTCGTAATGATCCCAATTTTTATTTTTTCCACGGCTTTCTGGGGCAATGACAACGTAGGGCTTCGGCGGCAACTTTTTTGCGTTCACACGCAGATGAAATTTGGGAAGCGCACAGGAGCGTTTTGCACCAACCATCGGTAGGAATTCTCTAAGAATATCCACCGCATGGTAAACAATTTTTTCCTTTTCATTGGGGTGAGCGGCCGATTTTACCGTTATCCGTGGCAAAGGAATGCAGCGATCGTAGAAAATTCCTGAGCACTCGCGGGAATCGGAGCGGCCGAATTTTGCGGCACTTTTTGCAAAAAATGCCATTAGCCCAGAGCGAAATAATCCCTGCATATCCCACACCCAATCGAATTGCCCCATGCGGCGAATTTCCTGACAGCATCTCCATAGGCCACTCAAGCCTTGCCCTCGCTGATAGACAATGCATTGATCAACGCATTTTGCACTGCAAACCACATCGGCAAAAATATCGCGAACAACCCAGCTGATGGCAATTTGCGGCATTTGCTCTTTCAATGCGGCAATCACCTGCAGTGCATGGACGATGTCCCCGAGCGACGATGGCTTCACTACCAGTAATCGGGGACGAGAATTAGAATCTTTTTCTGCAACCACGATTAGTATTTTTAGGTAAAAAAATAAACATTGCAAGTGAAAAAATAAAAATTTACACGCAAATTGCAGAGTCGGTCTAGCTTGAAATATTTTTTGCAGTGAAACTAATTCCACCCATTTTCAACATTCCAATCGCATCCACCTTTCCACCATGCGTAAAATTCCTCCAGATAATCGACAAATGCAGGAAAAATCTTATTCGCGGAAAATCGTTCGTGAAAAATTTTCAACCCATTCAGATGCATTTGCTCTCGCATTTTTTCATCTCCGAGCAATTTATCGAGTATTTGGCGAAGCGCCGAGGTATTATCAATGGGAAACGTGCAGCCAAAACTATAGGTTTCAATTAAATAGGCCAACTCACCACCGAGAGATGAGAGGACCGGAATTCCCATGGATAGAAAGTCGAGGGGTTTGTTGCGTATGGTAGGACTGTGAATGGCATGGTAGGGCAACATGCCGACGGTTGTAACAGCAAGTAGCGCATTGAGTTCCTTTTGATCTAACCACCCCGTGATATTGAGATTTGGTGTTGGCCTATAGCGCTTTTGCAAAAAGCGGCGAATGGGTTCTTCGCCAGCAAGAACAAAGTAAATGTCATTGCGGCCATCCTCATAGTATGATTTGGCAAGATTGACAATTGCCTGAAAATTAAATGCCGATCCCACGCGACCAATGCATGTAACTATGGATTGCTTTTCGGATGCGCCAATGGATCTAAGATACTCCAAGCGTTCATCTTTATCATTGAAAATTTTTTGCGGCGGCTCCTCATATGCCATGGGAAATATGGCGTCCCAATGGCGTCTTTTCCGATCGGCCTTTGCTAGCGCCCACTTTAAATCATCTTTGGAAAGAGCGACCATTCCATTAGCACGGTGCAATATCTGCTGCACTCTCCTCCATTCATTGCGAAGGAAAAATTTAGCAATTTGACAAAGCGGCATCGGAAGGTTTTTCAAGAAGGATGTGGGCCATGTATCGCGAATATCGATGATGATGGGTATATTGTGCCTATGTGCAAATTCAGTTGCAACGCGGGCAAGGGGTAGCGGCGGAATTGCGCAGACAATGAGATTTGGCCGCATCTCTTCTGTCATAAGAGCGTGGAAGGCATTGGCGATTTCACGATTGTGGCGGCTGCGTGCGAATGAAATGCTTTTGCGATATGGAGTTTGCGCTTGGAGGAAAATATAGCGCAACTGCGATCCAAGTGAAATTTCACACTGATCATAGAAGCGAAATGTTTTTCTTAGATGGTCAAAATTGCTACTCCATCGTATGACCATGTGGCCGCGCTCAACAAGGCGATTAGTGAGCATCTCCGTTCGAAATGGTCGACTGCCTCCATCCACAAAGGAGATCGATTCTCCCGCTTGAATAATCCAAATATTCACAATACCACTCTCCACCGCGGAGAATGGCAATTGCTCCAAACGGCACAAGCTATTTATTTAAAGGACCACTTACTTCGGCGGAAAATTGTGGAACATTTGCTGAGAACTTTCCTGTCTGCGAGCTAATGGCGCCAAAGAAATGGGGATCGCAAAGAATTATTTGTCGCCGCCGAATAATTTTGACAATTGCTGCACTGCCTGTGACCCCTTGTTTGCCTGCGGGGTGACTTTTCCATCCTTACCCTTATATTTTTTCATGGAAATTTTCATCATTTCCAAGTGCTTGAGGAGATGATTAACGTCCTTGATTTGCATTCCTGATCCCTTTGCAATGCGTAATTTTCGATTGCCGGCGATGAGGCTTGGCTTACGCCTTTCCTGGACAGTCATTGATCGAATCATTGCCTTTGTTTGTTGGATTTTTGACAATTCACGTTCAGAAATTTGTTCATTTGCCGTGCCGGGAAGGAGTTTCACCAGGGAAGTGAACGATCCCATTTTTTCAATTTGCTCAATTTGGGATAGGTAATCCTCGAAGTCGAATTCCGCCTTCTTGAAGCGTCGCGCAAGGCGATCGGCTTCGTCTTTATTAACTCGCTCCCTTGCTCGCTCCACGAGGGCGACCACATCGCCCATTCCCAATATACGCTGGGCCATTCCATCGGCACGAAACACATCTATGTCGGTGCTATGTTCACCCATGCCAATGAATTGTATGGCAACCCCGGTGCCGTATTTCATCGAAAGTGCTGCACCGCCACGGGCGTCTCCATCTAATTTGGTTAAAAACACACCGGTAAGTCCAATGGCACCATGGAATGTCTTTGCAACGGATACCGACTCCTGACCGAGGGCGCTGTCGGCAACGAGCAATTTTTCCTGGGGCTGCACCGCATTTACCAATTTGCCCAATTCCTCAATGAGCGCATCGGCAGTTTGCAGCCTTCCCGCCGTGTCGAAGATGACGGCATTGTATTCATTTTTTTTACTAAATTCCAGGCCATCCTTCGCAATGGCAACGGGATTGTCCTTTTGGCGGTCACTGTAGAAAGCAATTCCGTCGGCATGCGCGAGCTGCTCCAACTGATCAATGGCTGCCGGACGCTTAATGTCGCAGGCCACGACAAGCGGTTGGTAGCCCTTATTGCGTAAATAATTGGCCAATTTTACTACCGACGTTGTTTTTCCTGATCCATGGAGTCCCATCAGCACAACGCGCAACGGCTTTTCCGTGGAAAACTCTTTTTCGTTGGAGAAAAGCTCAATGAGCGAATCGTGAATGATCTTTATAAGCTGCTGCCCCGGAGCAATGGCTTTGATCACTTTTTCGCCGAGCGCCTTATTGCGGATATTTTCCAGAAATGACTTTACCACTTCAAAGGAAACATCTGCGTCCAGCAGTGCATCGCGCACTTCTCCCAACGCCTGCGTAATATTGCTTTCGCTGATGTGATTTAACCCCCGAATGGTCCGCATCACACTCTGTACCTTATCTGAGAGACATTCGAACATTTTCCGATTCCATTGGAACGTCCATCCGTTGACAAGCGAAATCTTTGATTTTTTTATTCCAGCGCAAACAAGGCGTCACAAGGATAAAAATCGGCCGATCGCAAAAATCAAAATCCAAGATTAATTGCCAATATTCCGATTGCGATCACTGCTTTGGCCGATGTCCGTACTCAAAATCGGGAAAAATCTTCACCTATGGATTTTTTTAATTTTTGATTAAAATTTTCGATGCGAGAACGAATTCTCAGTTGCTGCTTTTCCTCGGCAGTGTTCTGTATTTTCATGTTTTTTCTTTTCTTAGCAATGAATCTTAA
>JAIRXK010000017.1 GCA_031268315.1 Puniceicoccales bacterium
TTCGCCCTCCTCGCGGGCCTGATAATCTAGGGGATTCATTTGCTGAAAATTTGACATGGATGTTCCTCCGGTTGGAGATCCCGCCATAGGAAATATTTTCCAATTGTCAATGCATAAATACCTCATCTGCAGACAAAAAGCATTTTACCACCGGAAATGGGCAAAGATGATGGGCCATCCGCGGGCCATGGAATTTAATGCTTTCTCTAAAGTGTTGCGACTTAGATACTTAAGCGCGCTTTTAAAGTATTTTTTTACTCTGCTGGAGCCACTGCGCTTGGATCCATTAATTGGATGAAAGCCAAAAATACCGATCATAAAAAGAAATAAAACCAATAAGGCCATTGGATAGGAACACCCGCCCGGTTGCAAAAAGGATTTTGCAACCGGGCGAAGGAAAGCATTAGGCATCAATTAGAAGGAATGAGTGGGCCCGGCAAAGCCGGGCCTTTAATTAACGCTGCCGCTTTGCGGCGGCGCGCTCACTTATTTTTTGCGCTGAAAACAGCCCATGGAAGCAACACTTCCGAAAAGCAAACATCGCGTGTGGATCCATTTGAAAAGCAAAAATTTACGGCAATTGTGCCTTCGGCATTAGTCGCGATATGGACTTAAATTATTTTATATTTTCAAAAAATAATTTTTGCGATCGATCAGAATAATGCCATCAGTAGTGACATCAAAATCGCACTTCCAATTATGCCGATAATTGCAGCAAAAATCATAGACGGCACCATGGACGTGGTAGACAGACCAACGAGCCCAACTGCGGTGGCCAAAAATGAGGGTGCAGCAAAGATGAGCGACACAGTGATCGCAATGGCGATGGCTGAGGAAATGAACAATACTATCCACATGCCAATGGGGCATTGCTTCAATTCTTCCCATAGTTTTGAAAAGCCGCAACTAATAATTATCATGAGAATCACTGTAATGGCACTTCCACATGCCGTGCCAATGAGTGAAGCAAGAATTATTGCTGGCAACGCCGGCATGGCACATAGGGCACAAAATGCCGCGTTAACTGCCAGGGCAATTGTAACTGCAATGCATGCGGGAAGGGTGACAACGGATCCTATAAACATAGGATCTTTCACAAGATATTTTAGCTTTTCGATGTAGGTTGCCATTTGCCGCTTCTATTGCTAAGTGTCTGTAAAGTCAATAAAAAACACGAATCGTAAAATTCCTTTCCCAGTTCTACCGCCCTAAATTTACGGCCAAGACACCCGCGCAAATGGCTAAGAATGCGGCTCTAGACGAACGAAAGCGCGATAATTTTGCCAAAAAAATTCTTAAATTTTGCGATTACGGTCCCAACGAGGGAGCGCTTTTTGAGCAATTTTTTCTCTGCTTGGATGTTTGCCTTCATATTCTCCCTGTGCCGCACAATTAATTGTATGCCTTTAACTCGAGGAAGGTTGGCCAATGGAGTGGGCAGTACCATTTGGCAAGAGGTTTTTAGATTGCTTCTTTAATTGCTTCAAAAAAGCCGCATAGGAAGGCATTTGGGAAAAAACGGGCGCAAAAATATCCCGTGTATTCCTCCGTAGAAGACTTTAAAATTGTGTACTTTTGAGAGCATAAACCTTGCATAGAGCGGTATAATTTTGCCGGGGAAAAAGTTTACTCGGACGGCCACATTTCCGTGACACGGCAGTCATTTTTTTTGCACCTGTTGTCGATGCGGACAACAGCGTAGTCAACTTCAGGGCTTGGTTTTCCATAGCGAGCAATGGCGCGGCATTTGCGGGAAAAATTTTTAGTGTTTGCTCGATCGCAAAAATCAAAGTCCGAAATTAGTTTTCAGCGCTTCGGGCGAAAAAAAATATTCCATTCGCCGAAATTTAAAATTTTTATTTGGAAATGGAAATTATCCGAGGGCGGGAGCGGGGAAGAAAATTCGAAGTCGATGAAATTTCTTTTTATATTTGTAAGAAATTCCTTGAATACGGTGAAAAAAATAGTTCAACGCTATTAGCCGGCGCGATAGCCAAGTGGTAAGGCAGGAGTCTGCAAAACTTCTACTCGGCGGTTCGATTCCGCCTCGCGCCTCCAGGGTAATTCCATGAGCTAATGGGCAATTAGGCTTTCGCCAGTCATCTCTTTTGGCTTTGATAAATCCATCAATTGCAAAATGGTGGGAGCTACATCCGCCAATCGTCCACCGCTGCGCAGGGAAAGTTGGTCGCATCCCTCTCCGTAGAGAATTACATGGACGGGGTTGGTTGTGTGCTGCGTATGGGGGACATTATTTTTTTTATCCCACATCACTTCCACATTTCCATGGTCGGCGACGATGGCCATAGTCATGGACAGCGCATCGACACTTTGCATGAGTTTACCGATGCACCGGTCAACGCATTGGACGGCCTCCTTAGCCGCTTCCCAATTCCCCGTATGGCCAATCATGTCCGGATTGGCGAAATTAACAACAAAGAGATCATATTTTTCCGAATGCATTGCCTCGAGAACCGCTTCGCAAACGGCATCGGCGCTCATTTCTGGCTTTTCATCGTAGGTGGACACCTCCTTGGGACTTGCAATGAGCTTGCGTTCTTCACCGTCGAATGGAGTTTCTCTGTAGTCATTGAAAAAGAAAGTCACATGGGCATATTTCTCCGTTTCTGCGGTGCGAAATTGCTTCAATCCGAGCGAGCTCACATACTCTCCGAGAATATTTTTCATCGGCGGCGCCTTTGGAAAGAGCACATTTTTGCACAGCCCCTTTTCATAGTCTGTCATGGTGACAAAGTGGGGAGCGAGAAATCTCTTCCTGGGAAACTCAGCAAAATCTTCGACGATAAATGCGCGGCTAATCTCCCTGGGCCGATCGCCACGAAAATTAAAGAAAATGACACTGTCTCCTACGTCAATATTTCCAGAAAATTTTCCGCTGCCCTCTACAATTTGGGTGGGCAAAATGAATTCATCGCCCCGCTGGGATTCGCTCAGAGGATGATCATAGTAGGCTTGGATCGCATCGGTTGCGGACTTTGCAGATCGCGCATCCACTTCTTCTCCAACGAGACACTGGTATGCCCTCCGCACGCGTTCCCAGCGCAAATCCCGGTCCATTGCCCAAAATCGCCCAATGACCGTTGCAATTTTTCCCACTCCAATTTCTTCGCAGGCTTTCTCGCACTTGAGCACGTACTCCATGCCACTTCCCGGAGGGGTATCCCGCCCGTCCAAAAATGCATGTATGTACACACGATCCACCGCGGCCTCCTTTGCGAGCTTGAGCAATCCAAAGAGATGGGCCGTCATGGAGTGCACCCCGCCATCGGAAAGTAGGCCCATGAGGTGTAATTTTTTCCCATTTTTTGCATTTTCGAAGGCACGTTGAAGCACGGGATTATTTTTTAGACTTCCATCTGCAAATGCCTTGTCGATGCGAACGATTTCCTGGTCTACGATGCGGCCTGCCCCGAGATTTTGATGGCCCACTTCACTGTTGCCCATGATCCCATCGGGCAAGCCGACGTCCAGGCCGCTGGCTGAAATTTTCGCACTCGGCCACCGGGCGAGGAGATCGTCGCTGTGGGGAGTTTTCGCACACTTCACCGCATCCCACTGGGCGGCTGAATCGGGGCTAATTCCCCAGCCATCGCGAATTACTAATAATAGTTTCCTTTTTTTCACCGTTCCTGCGGCGATGATTGCAAATTAAAAAAAATCTGCAATCATTTTCTCGCCGGCAACTTTGGAAATTTTCCGCCCCATTCAAAATGCTCCCTTGGAGGCAGCAATTAGCTTTTTTGGCAAATCGGTGGCGATGAGCTTTACAGCGGATCCCACGGCACCATCTCCTATTGGCCCATCGTCGATGGAAGTGAGAGGCAATACGCCATCAAAGTGCGTAAAAACGAAGACTTCCTTTGCAGATTTGATGTCTTGAAGACTCAGTTTTCGCTGAATAATTTGCCGATCATCGGAAGCAATAATGCCATGGGAAAATTTGGCCACGGCATCGATTTTCCGAAATTCCGGGGTCAACAGCGCTTTCTCCTGGACGACGAAAATGTCTCCCGCCGTGCAACCACTCACATTCCCATCGCCATCTACCAGGATGGCGCCTGAGGCATCCTTTTTCCTCGCCTCCCCTTCTGCCAATTCGTGCCCCAAGTGCCCGAGGCAGTGGCGTTCCCATTGTAAAATATCACTGCCCAATGGAAAATTTTCCACGGAAATAAATTTGGTCGGCACGAGCAGGTCTTCGGCTTTTTGCTCTCGCCTTTCGCACAGCACAATGCAGGACGGCAAAATCGTGCAGCCAGTGTCATCAAGTCTTTTCTTTTCCTTTGGCAGATCTTCTTCCGGCGTTCCACCGTCGGCGGAATTTTCTCCGCCTTCCGCCCCCGCCTCTTCCGGATTTTTTTTCTTCTCAGCCACTTCCTCCGCTTTGGCACTCGTCCTGCCCTCGCATAGGATGAGCGTCATCGAAGCGTCCTTTCCCTTCAATCCATTCCTATCATAGGAAACGGCCAGCGCTTCCCGTATGTCACCCGGAGGCCAGGAAAATTCCATTTCCAACTCACCGGCAACGGTCCGTAGCTCTTCCAGTCGCTGATCCAATCCCCAAAATGTCCCATCGCGGCACACCAAGCATTCCTTCAAGCATTTGCTTTTCAGAAATCCATTCCCAATCGCAGAAATACGCGCATCTTCTTCGGCAAAAAAAGCCCCATCTATGTAGACTTTCATGGACGTTATACTAATGATTGTACGGAGGAATAAAGCGAAAACTTCAACGCGAATCGCAAAATTCGCGAAAAATTTTTTCTGGCCGAAAAAATCGTTGCGAGGCAAAGGGTTTTCCTGCCGATGTTGGCAAATTTTCGAGGGACTGCCATCGGCGACAAGGGATACTATCCAACTTCATTGGCCAATCGACTGTAAATTTAGAGAGTTAAAGCCGGTGAGGGAATTTTGAGATTCACGTAATTTCAAATAAAAAAACCGCCGCCGCTTCGACCTGCGCGATGAATCGCGACCTCTGAAGCGACGGCGGGGCACAGCACATCATCAAGGCGGTATAAATCCATTGGTGGAGACATGTAGCACCCTACTCTGGTAGTACCAATTTATCAATTGTCCCGAACTGTAGGCGACCACCCCAGCAATGAACCCACCCGCAATCAGCGCCAGAGGAAGCAGGGATGCGGATACGCCTGTACTGGCAACCGTGGCCACAAACCGCGCTAACCAAACGACGACATCGGTGACGCACAGCGTTATACCTATCTTTTCAAGGGAATCGGCGACAACTGTCACCGTTTTCCACAAATCACTGGCCATATCAGACCTGAGATACTGGCATTGAAACCCGATAAATCCGCCCGATGCCTTATCCCAGAATTCTACACGCACCGACGCGCTCTTCGCATAGCCCCAAGTGCCAGGCAGATTGAAAATGCCGACAGCCACCCTCCTATCGAAGCGCCCAAGGCGGGTGTAAAACACGCCGTGCGCACAGGCCATGAGGTCGCATGACTTCAACAACGTACTGGAAGTGCATTCCTTCCCTACAAGCTCCCAGTGCCATCCGTCATCTGCCTTGATATACGCATAGACCTCCGTCCACTTTTTTTTCTCATCCAAGTTAGTACTCCGTGACCAGAAACACTATACATATTTCTTTAACCCTCTTATTTGATCCCACTCTGTATTTAACCATACAGGAAGATCCATCGTAGTGGCATCCCTCACGTGCCCCTGCGTTCTTAAGTACATCCAGGAGCGTTGCTTCTGATTTTGCCCAATAAACATCTTCGTCGGAATCATAGGTCCCGAGAAAACCACGACTAGCAGCGACCGCATCGGTATAAGTACACCAGAAAGCGAACGGGCTAGTACAACTCATCTGCACTATTGCATGTTTTTCTACGCTCATCGCACAATGATGGGAGTCCATTGATTGCCGGAAATCAACGGAAAGCCGACTCTTAACTTATTTTTATGAGTATGTAAAAATTTTTCACATATGCGAATGGAGCAGTGCGAGCAACCGCCTGCAAACTGTGATCAGCTATTAAGTAACACAAATAAGTTCCACAACAATTAAAATGCACTTTTGCACCACTATTTGGTAGAATTGCTCCAAATTTTTTTAAATTCGCACCTCTGCCACTTCAAGGAATATGCGCTGGGGCCACTCACAATAAAGTAGTCCAGCACATTGATAGAAAGCGTGATTAGCGACGTTTCTAACATGTTCAACATGCGTTCGTCGTGCTCCGTGGGCATGCAATTGCCATTGGGACAATTGCGGCAAATCACGATCCGCTTGCAATTTCGGCGTAAAATGGGTTTTAAAATTTCACTGTAAAATACTTGGACGCCATCCAGTTTTTCGGATACAATGCATTCGATGCCGTTAGGCAAGATGGAGTAGTAGTCATCCAAGTAGGCAACTTCCAATTTTTCCTCATTCTGTCCTGCCAATTGTTTTATCCATGGGATGCAAGTTTGGCGAATTTTTTTGCTATTTTCCGAGAATTCTTTGGCTAAGCCGCCGGACCAATAAGTATTGGCGACGGTGCGCAAAAATGCTAATTTCTTCGGTATAGTCTCCCCAAGCTCCGGAATGGCGCTCAGTGCAGTGGCAGATGCATTCAAAGTCCTGTGCAAACTTCCGAAGTGCCCAAGGAGAATTTTTGCCAAGCGCTTGCAGTCTCTATCAAGCACAAGGCAATTCAGCAGCATTTCCAGAATTTCGTGCTCTTTTTCCAAGGTCATATCCCAAAGGGATGCATTCGTTGATTTTTCTTTATTTTTCATAGCAAGATTATAAGAAATAACCTCAAAATGCCATTCCCCGGTAAAAAGTCAATGGAATTACGCCCATTAAATCTGCTTTTCCTTCAGTAATTTATCGTAAAAATTTTTTAAATGTACGAAGAGTTTGAAGTGGCGGGACAGGGGTAACTACCGGAAAAATGAAATTTGCTATGCTCCGTTGGACGTGATAACTTTTTGCGCCTATTTGATGATTTTTTTAACGGAAATTGCTCTGGCTTTTTCCGCGCGTTGTTCTATTCACTTTCACCTAAAAAATTATTACTGTTCGGATCATATGGCGTAGTATAATGAGCATGTAAGTTTTTATCGTATTCCAAAAAATTCGCATGTGTGACATCGCCGGGGCGGACTAAATTTAGCGATGGGTTGGCATATAGAATTTGCGAAATCAGTAAGTTGCGTTTTTCTCTAGAGCAGTTTTTTCCGACGACAATTTTCATGGTTTTTTGATTCTTATTAATAATGGAATCAGTTACTATTATACTATTTTCATGTATACTATCTACAGATTTGTCATTGACAAAAAAATCACTACTGCATTCTATGTTTCCATTGTCATGGTAGGCGCTTATTAGTTCGTAATAAGCTTTATTTTCACAATATTGACTCTCGTTAGTAATATTACCAGCATTAGTATGCATATCGCAAATAGCCTCTAATACATCTACTATGCTATTGCCTTCAATAGTTATATCAATGTTTTTATTTAAAATCCTATCTCTAGCAACGCTAGTAACTTTAGTAGCAAGTTTAGCAAGCTTGTTGGCTTGAAAGTCAGTAGTTGGGCTGATTAAATTTAATATGCTGGATACGGCCAGTCTTCCAGGGGTAAATGTAATGGATATTTTTTTCAAATCAACAATAATACTGAAAAGATTATTTGCGAATACTTCATTATCAATGTCAAATAGATTCTTAATTACATCAGCATCTTCTGCTTTCATAATGGCCAGCAATATTTTTAGATTTTTCACATATTCATCATCAGCGTTAAGTTTTTTCATTCGATCGCCATTGGCATAACTAGTTAACAGATTACACAATTGATTACTATCTTTCTTACCTGTAGAAGCAAAGCACTTAAGCAAGTTTTTCGTATCACTAATTTTCTTAAAAAATTTTTTTCCTGTCCTATTAAAATCTTGCTTATCGTTTTTTTGAATTTCGCCCATCAAATTATTATCATTAGTTAGGGAATTGACGAAAGCATGAAATGCAATGTAATTTTCATTTGCAGCTAATTTGCAGCAGTCGTGCGACATTTTCAAGCATTTGCACATCGTAAATTGTTTGTTTTCTTTCTTATACTGCATCGATTGAGAAGTAAGATCACGTAAATACTTATTAATTGCGTTAGTAATAATTGCCTTATCTCCCTCTCCCAACTTCTGAAGGGCACTCGCTGATGCAGAAGAGAAATATTTGAATTTTTGAGGCTTTCCAGATAATGGCAGAATGGACAAGAGCTCATTCATACAGTCTACGAAATACTTAAAATCAGAATGCAATAAAGACTGGCCATAAAAATTTTTAAAAGTATCACTGATTAGATTAATGACATTTCGATTATCTAGTGTTTCTATGCCATTAAACGAACTGAGTTCTTTCAACTCTTTCGATATTTCTAATTTCTTTGAATTTTGTGGAATTTCCGAATTAGAAAGAATTACCGAAAGATCGCTATCAGCAGCAACACGGCTAATATGATTAGTATTATTATGAGTAACATTATATTGTGGGTTTGGATGTTTATTTTGCCGAGGAGAGGAAGTAGGTGTTTGATTCGGATTGACTAAAGATGAGGACTGTTGGGTTGGATTGGAATTGGAATTGTCTTCACTGGTTGGGGTCGGTTTGGAAAAAATAAAGAGCAGCAGGGCTCCTATGAATGAAAATGCCGCCGCGGCAATTAAAACCTCGGGCGTAATAAACGCGACAACGGCAATGGGCAATGTGACAACGCTGCCTAAAATAAGTGCTGCCCCAGTTGCGCAGGCAGTGCCTAAAACCACGAAACTCGCAATGCCGAGTATGGATGCACCCGACCTTCCTTTTTCCTCCTGATTGACTTCGTTCATACTGAATAGGAAAAGAATTTTTCGTTAAATTGCAATAAATATTTTTCAAATTTTTTTTTGTAGCCATTGGAGACAGCCTATCCTCCTTTGCTCAGTGGTATGGCAGATATATGACACGGAGGTCAGAAGGATGATTATTGGGGAAGTGCTCCATTTTTTTTCATTTCCAGATGTAATTGGGAGAGCATCCACAGCCATTCGCCCTCGTCGTAGGAAGCACATAGGGTTAGGCGGAGCCGCGCAGACGCAAGTGGCACGGACGGATATCGGATCTCGCGGAGCAAAATTCCACGGTCATACATACACCGCGCAATTTTCTGCGCACGCACTTCGCTGCCGATTAAAATGGGAAAAATTGCAACGGACTCCTCGGGAAATGCGATGGAATTCTTTGAAAAAAATGCCTTTGTTAGGTGGGATAGATTTTTGAGTTTTTCGACCAAATGCTTTTCCCTTTGCAAAATTTCCAGGGCCTTTGCAGAGGCGGCGGTGGTGCTGGGTGGGAGCATAGTTGAGCAGAGAAATGGTCGCGATCGCTGGCGAAGGTAGGCGGTAAATGAGGAGGTACCGCAGACAAATCCGCCGAAACTTCCCAGGGCCTTGGAACAGGTGCCGAGTTGGATAATGCGGCCCTGGGGAGCGATGGAGAAGTGCTCTAAAATACCATGGCCATTTTCTCCAAGTACGCCCAGTCCATGGGCATCGTCGATGAGTAAATGCGCGTCGTATTCGTTGGCAAGGCGAAGGAGATCCCTGAGTGGGGCGATGGTTCCATCCATGCTAAATACGCCGTCGCTGACGATAAATCGATGGCCTTTCCCGAAATTTTTTTGCAGCAAGTTTTCCAATGTCTGCCAATCGCGGTGGGGATAAGTAAATGTTTGAGCATGGGAAAGTCGGCAGCCATCGATGAGGCTGGCATGGTTCTTTCGATCGCTGAAGATGAAATCGCCGTCGCTGGCGATGGTGGATATGGTTCCGACATTGCCCATGTATCCCGTTCCGTAAAGCAGAGATGACTCCGTTCCCTTCAATGCACTCAGAGCGCTTTCCAGTGCCGCTGCAAAAAAATGCGCGCCCGTTACGGCCCGGGCGCCGCTGGATCCGCTGCCGGAGCTTTGCAGTGCTTCGATGCCAGCGCCAATGACTGCCGGATGGAATCGCAGCCCGAGGTAATCATTGGAGCAGGCAATGAAAATGCGCCTTCCGTCGGCGTCTATGCCGTGGGTTCCGTCGCTATGTTGCAGAGGGCAAAGACGGCGTTCTAGTCCGGCTTCGGCGCACTGACGCAGGTGATTTTTCCAAGAATATTCCAAATCCACGGCATTTCCTCCTTGAGAAAAAGAAGCGGTGCAAGTGAAAAATTTTAAAAAACGGAACCGCTAATTCCGCTGAAGCAAACGGACATTCGAAAATTTCCGCATTAATTTTGAAGAAAAACAAAATAGCATTTGCCATAAAAATGCTTGCAATTTTGCATTACAAGGCCTTCTCTTTCCTCGCGAAAGGAAGCATAAAGTATGATGAATGATATGGAGATGAAAAATCTGTGGGATCAGCCACTCATTTCTCAATTGGGCGGCATTCGCAATAGCAATGCCCAAGAGATTGCATTTATTGTGGTCGCAACCCTATGCAAAATTGCTGTCATCGTTGGCACATGCTACGTGGTAAGCAAAATTTTTTACATATCCATTACCCTATTGGTTGTGTTCTGGGGTATCTCTGCGAAGAATTCCATTGCCAGCCTATTGATGCAGATCCATGGTTTGACCTATTCCATTACTCGGTGGATCTATGCGGGAAGCGTTGTCCAAAGCATCATTGCTCGAATGACTCGGTCTTCCTTCGCCTCCCGTCCGGCGAACTAGTCAAAGTGGGGGGTTGGATAGAGGCGGCACTCCAATGCCTCCCATCTGCTGTGCCGATCCGTGCGCCACCGGCGAATGTCGCCGAAGCTCACATAGGCCATCAGGGCGATCAGCAAGTAGAGAAAAATGAATTGCACGCCGCCAAGAATCCAGGGATGGAGTGGGCGGCGCAGTATTTTTTCCAGGATGACAAAGGCCATTTGGCCGCCGTCCAAGCCGGGTATGGGGAGGAGGTTAAGCATGGCCAATCCCACATTTAATTGGATGACAAATGCGATCAAATGGCGAAAATCATTGAGGGCCAAGTGGTGCAGAATGCGTGCAATTCCTGGTGCACCAATGAGATGCCTTGCTCCAATTTCCGAATGGCGATTCAGCAGAGATCCCATGGTTTGCCAGGTGGATTCGGCGCTTTCGGCGACTGTGGCAGCCGGATTCTGATGGAATATTTTTTGCGGTACGGCGAAGAAAAGTCCAAGTGCATAGTGTTTTTTTTCGGCGAAATAGGTGGCATCGGGAAATTGTTCATGGAGCTTTGCTTCGCTAAGTCGTCGACCATCGGTGAAATTTTTTTGATTCCCGATCATTTCCCATTTCCCATCGCTTTCGACGAAAATGATCTCGCGGCCATTTTGGCGGGCGCGATAGTGGGCATTTCTAACTTTTATTTCCGCGGGCAGTGCGGGGATAATGATCCTTTCTCCACCCCGCTCCAGGGCCAAAGAAATTTTCCGTCCGCCATTTTGTTGGAGGTATTCATTGAAAGAGTCGAAAGATTTAAAGGGAATTTCATCGGCGGAGACCATGCGATCGCCGGTGGCCATGCCGGCGCGTTGGGCGGGAGAATTGTCCATAATTTTTCCGGCAATTAATTCCTGGGCCGGAAAGATGCGCAGGTGGCGGAGGCCTTCACTTTCGGCGTCGATGGAAACGGGGACCGGAAAGGAAGCGGTGCCGCCGTCCCGCCGAACGGTAAATTCACTGATGGGATTTCCCATGCTATCCCGCCTCGTGCCAATTGCGACGAGCTGCGGAAGGCGGGAAAATTGTCGCAGGGGGACGCCGTCGACGGCCAATATTTCATCGCCGATTTTGAGTTTATTTTCCGCGGGCGGGTGGGCCAATGGGTCACCGTTCCAGTCCGCGGTCGATGGAATTCCTCCGATGGTCGTTGTCAGGCGGGTCGCGTCCACGGGCAGGCCAATGATCCACAGGACAGTGGCAAGGGAAAATGCCGTAAGGACATTGAAAATGGCACCCATGGAAAACACAAAGATGCGTCCGCCCGGCGAAATGGGAGTACAATTATTCCCGTTATCTGCCGCCAAGTCCGGCGCATTTTTCCCATTGATTTCACCCAATTGGGGGATGGAAACGTATCCACCCAGCGGGATGAGAGCAATTTTAAATTTTGTTCCATTGCATTCCCAGGCAATCAATTGGGGTCCAAATCCGATGGAAAAGCATGGCACCCGCAGGCCCAGCCTCTTTGCCGCCCAGAAATGCCCAAATTCATGGATGAAAATGGATCCACCGAAGAAGAAAACGACCCAAAAGATACCCCACACAAATGATTGCATACGATCACGCTTGCCGAATTAGCTCATCTGTCAATTGGCGAATGTAAAAATGGCGATCTTCGACGGCATCCACGCTGGGCAGTTCAATGGCATTGGCTTTTTCCAGCAGGTCACCGATGATTTCGGCAATTTGCGTAAAGTGGATGCGGCCGGCCAGGAATGCTTCCACGGTCATCTCGTTTGCCGCATTGAAGTCACATGGGCACGATTTTTGCACTTGAAGGGCGTGTTCGGCAATGCGCAGGCAGGGAAATTGCTCCCGATTGGGAAGGGCGAATGATAGGTGCGCATAGTCATTCGGACTCAGTGGAGGGCACGGCGGGGTCAGACGTTCCGGGTGGGCAAGGCCATGGGCGATGGGAAATTCCATGGAGGGTGGATGCATTTGGCAGAGGACGGTTCCGTCGGAAAATTCAACCATGCAGTGGACAATTCCCTGACGGTGAACGAGCACATTAATTTCGCTGCCATCCAGGGCGAATAGGTGGGATGCTTCAATGATTTCCAGTCCCTTATTGGCCATGGTTGCCGAATCCACGGAAATTTTTTTTCCCATGGTCCATAGGGGATGGCGAATGGCATCGGCGGCGGAAACGCATTCCAGCTCTTCCCGCGAAAAATCAATAAATGGCCCTCCGGACGCGGTCAGTGTGACCGATTTTAGGTCAGATTTTTTCGTAAATGTCGCGTAGCCGTCACCCATTATGCATTGAAAAATGGCGTGGTGCTCGCTGTCGACGGGAAAAATTTTGGAGGAAAATCGCTTGGCGGCGGCGGAGATCATTTTGCCACCGGCAACGACGGATTCCTTATTGGCCAGCAGGATGTGTTTCTTTGCCTCCATGGCCATGAGTAAAATTCGCAGCGCGGAAATTCCCGCGGTGGCAATGACAACCGTGTGCAGATGGGGGTGAAAAATGACGGATGCCGCATTGCTGAGGAGGCAATTTGGCGGAAGCGATAGGCCATCTGGCACCGGTCCCATGGGAATGATGTATGGGACGTGAAATTCTCTGGCAATGGACAGGGCATGGTCCCAATTTTCATGGGCCGATATGGCAAATAGATGAAATCGATTGCCGTTGGCGCGCAGTAAATTAAGGGTAGTTCGACCGATGGATCCCGTTGCCCCCATTAAAAGTATATTTTTTCCACTTTCATCCACCGAGCACCTCCATTTCGGTGCTTTTAGCATATTTTCACGGAAAGGCAAAATTGAATTTTCGCTGCGAATAATTCCATTGGATGGTTCATTTTTCAGCGGTTCCACTGGCAATTCCACTCGAAAGAGTGAGGATACCGCTAGGCGGATTGATTTCAGCGATGCCCATTGCAGCGAATTCTACGATCTCCCTCACGTTGGCGGCAGAATTATATTTTGCGAATTCGGATTCATATTCAGCGACGGATTCAGTGACTGATTCGAATTCATTTACAGCGTATTCTGCTCACTTGGCGACGGCGGAATCTGCGGCGGCGTATTCTGCGTCTGCGGCGACGGAATTGGATTCTCCTGCGACAGATCTACCTGCGGCGGCGGCGACGGCGGCGAAATCTGCGGATTTGAATCTAAAATTTTTACCTGCGGCGGCGGAATGCTTGAAGTCTGCGGCTGCGGCGACAGCTCGGCAATTTTTCCGTCCTGTGCTACGCGCACCCACCCACGAATTTTGTATTTATCTAAGGGACATATCACTAAGTAGTCACCTTGGGTGAGTGTAGCTTCGCCAGCATGAATTGTGCCGCTACTATCTATCGAATATGGGACGATGTTATTAGCATCATAACAACGATCGCCGTTAGTGCAATCAAGCGGTGGTGTTAAATGAATATTATCATCATAAATAAGATTACCTTTCACTAGACCATCATAATCAAGTTGTGTATTAAAGTATGTGTCACCAGCATTGATGCCATGGTAAGTAATAGCATAACCACTGCTACTTCCTATTAGTATTTGAAAAAGTTGCTTATTACTCATTGGACACATATAGGTTCCTGGAGCTAAGAACTTCATATTTGCGTTACTGCCAACGTATTCAAAGTATAAATTACCTGCGTTATCACGCTTAGGCCAGACCAAGCTCCACTGATCGGTGTATTTTCCTTGTTCGATAGTGGATATCCATAGGGACGATGCGTTTCGATCATCATAGCCAACTGTATTGAAATGCGGAACGTTAGCAATGTCGAAAGTTTGGCCGCTTTGATATGATATTCTCAACTGTTCCCGTATGCTTGTTGAAATGAGCCATCCGTATGCTCCTACTTCAATTTGTATGTAAGCATTTTTTCCCTGCAGAGGAATATTGTATACGCCGGGAGGTGCTACGGTCTTATCGTCATTGCCTATAAATACAAACATGGAGCCCTGGTTATTTTTGGCAAAGTGAATCGGCACGC
>JAIRXK010000047.1 GCA_031268315.1 Puniceicoccales bacterium
TCATAGCAGGTTCCACTGTTGGCATTTCGCAGAATGGAGTGCAGCGTGATGTACATCATCGGCCCATAATTGTTGTCGGAGGAAAGAATGATTGGGATGGAAGTTTTCTCCGAAAATGGTGGAGATCCCTCCCACGCCGGAGAGGAAAAAAGTGCCAACGGCACGAATGAAAGCAGTTGCAGTGCAAGAATTAATAAGCTAAAATAACGCGCCATGGTCCGATGCTAGAGCGGAATCTTTTGTAGAGCAAGAGAAAATCACAGTATCATTTCGCTGAAAAAAATTGGTTGCCGAAATCTTCTCCTACATTGATGAAAAAAATGCCTTTCCGACCATGAAAACGAAGTTACGCAAAAAGACGCAACAAAATCATCACCACGTACGGTCTTGCTACTAAAAATTTCCAAAACCCGACCCACCGCGCCGGCACCTAATAAAGCCGGCGCGGTGGGTCGGGTTTTAATAGTTCCTATGCGCATGTTTCGGCTGAAATAGCAAAAATTCCGCGCAACCCACCATTGTAACATCGAACTGATTCATTCGCCGCATGCAATCTATAAATCACGGGCCAAATGCTGCGAAGTAAGACTAGGCCGCTTTAGTAACTTTACCCGCCTTAATTGCCTTGACGCAGACCCATACGCGTTTTACTTGCCCCGTTGGTAAAAGGACACGCACCCGCTGCACGTTTGGACGAAAACGTCGCTTTGTCACTTTGACCACATGGGTACCAATGCCACCACTTTTTTTCGATTGACCTTTGCGGCAAATAATACTCCCTCTCACAGGGCGCTTCCCTGTTATTGTACATATCCTGGACATTTTTTTACACTCCTAAAATTCTATGTTATTCGCGATAGAGCCATCTCGAATAGCCACTACTGGGACGACCACAATCATAAAAACAACCCCTGTCAACGGAAATATGAAAATCTTTGCCATAGAAAGTTCTTGCGATGAATCGGCCATCGCCGTCCTCGGCGGAGACGAAAGAAAATTCCTCATCGAGTCCATCGATTCTCAAATTCCCGTTCATCGCCACTACGGTGGAGTGGTACCGGAGTTAGCAGTAAGGGGCCATCTCGCTGCGCTGCCGCGGCTCATCGACCAATGGCAAAAAAGTGAATTATTCTCCGTCCCTGATCTCATTGCCGTTACCTACGGACCCGGACTCGCCGGGGGGCTTGCCATGGGTCTTGGCGCGGCGCGGGCACTTTCCATCTACTACAATCGTCCGCTCGTGGGAATCAATCACCTGCGCGGACATGCATTTTCGCCATTCATTCCACCATGGGAAAGTAATCAAAAAATTTGCGATTTTTTTCCCCACCTCGGGCTGTTGGTTTCCGGCGGGAATACACTTCTTTTTACCATTGGCGCCGGCGGAGACATGGATGTTCATTGCAGGACCGTCGACGATGCGGCCGGCGAAGCGCTAGATAAGGGAGCCAAACTGCTTGGCCTGCCTTATCCCGGCGGCGTACGAATGGAAAAATTGGCCGAAAGTGGCGACTCACATGCCTTTGACTTCCCCTGTGCATTCCGCGGAGACAACTCAAAATTAAGCTTTTCCGGACTAAAAACATCTCTGCTTTACCGGCTAAGAAAAATGACCATCGAAGAAATCGATCACCGGAAGAATGACCTGTGCGCAAGCTATTTACACGCCGTTTGTCGTCCGCTTTGCGAAAAGGTCAAGAATCACATAAAAACCTTCCGGCCGCGGAGTGTCGGTATTTCCGGAGGAGTATCTCAGAATCGCAAATTGCGACGCGAAATAGAGTGTGTTTGTGCATCATTTTCTTGCCCATTGCTATGCGCGCACCCGCGCCACTGCGGCGACAATGCGTCTATGATTGCATTTGCCGCCTATGTGGATCGAATCCACGGCGAAGAAACCCCGAGGTCATTTCATCCAAAACTCACCCTCTAGGATAACCATTTCGGCGGATGTTTCAGCGGACCAAATGGCATACTTCGCAGGCAATGACGAAGACAATGGCCACTAGGCAAAGTACACGGAGGAACCCATTTGCCAAAATAGGATAGTGATAGCTGATAAATTTTCCCACCCTGAGGAGGTGTAAGGGAAGGACAAATGCCAGCAGCGCAAGGATAATTCCTGCAAATCCGAGAATCATGGTAAATGCGTGAGGAACTGCCATCCCCAGCAGCAGCGGCGGTGCAAGCGCGATGCAGGCTGCGGCAGGGCGACTTTTCAACGGATTGGACGAACTATTGGAAAGAAATGCCTGGATAGAGTCGCAGAGGCCCATGCCTACGCCGAACATGGACGTTACGATGCTGCACAGGGCAAGAACCCAAACGGCAATGTGCATATAGGCCAGCGATGGAATGCGACTGAGCCTTTCGATGAGTTTGCCAACGTCAACCCCGCCGCGCACCATTGCGCCATAAAAATTTTGATCATTGCTGCGAATGGCCCAAAGAACACATGCGGTCCATAGGATATAAACGATTGCTGGAATGAGACTTCCGAAAAAAAATACACGTCGAAGTATTCGCCGATCCATGGCGCAATAGTCGCTAAGGGTGTGAAAAATAACCTGAAAGCCAAAGGATGTAAAAATTACAGGGATGATGCCCCAAAAACATCCCCAGCTCCACTCGCTGGCTGGGAGCAGCAATGACGGCTGCCACGAGACACCCTTGCCCATGAGTCCGACCAAAATCATTCCTCCGGATAGGATCATGGCCATGAAAAGCAGCCGATTGAAGCGGTCCAATCGGTGGATAGGGAGTACTAAAACTCCATAGATAAATGCAGAAATACCCACTCTTGCCCACATGCACTGGGAATCTTGCAGGGAAAAAATGCCCGAAACGATGGAGGTTAAGCCGTGGAAATAGGCGGCAAGCAATGCATACATCAGCGTAGCCAAGGTCAACTTGCCAATGCATGCGGACCATTTACCCCCGAAGCGGTAACCGAGTGACCCGATATCCATGCCTTTGCCCGCCTGCAGGTTGAGTTCAACATTGATGAGCGCAGAGTAGTACATGAGAGCCCAAATGCCGAGCATGAGAAAAATGGTCAAAAAAAGTCCAATGCCTGCAAGCATCATGGGCAATGCAATGGTCCCCCCTCCAATGCACGTTCCAGCAACCATAAAAATTGCCCCTCGCTGTCTGCTTCGCATATTCATCGCCACGTCACTTCCTCTTAAAAAAATTTCCGATGCCGCACCCTCCATGGGCCGTCGCACATGCGGGAAGATTTAATTCGCTAGGGAAAGAAAAGAATGAATCAAGAAAAAATTTTTCGCCTACGTGCCGCAGCCAAAAAGGCACCCATTGTTCGGACAATTTGGCGGCTACCGGGCAACACTTCCCGAGGAAATTTCTGTGATTTCATTGGTGATGAAGGCTTGTCGTATTTTGTTATATTCGCGGTTAAGTTCCTTAACCAGAGATTCCGCATTGTCCGTTGCCGTCTTCATTGCCACCATGCGGGCACACTGCTCGGCGGCCTTCGATTCCAAGAGTAAATGATAGAGAGTTTCACGGAAAAAGCTCTCACCGAGGGATTGCACCATGGGTGCGATGGCAGGCTCGATAATCAATTCCCGCTCATCGTCCGGAAAAGTTTCTGAATTTTCTCCGAGCAGCTCCCGTTGGATAGCGATATTTTTTTCGATGAAATCAAACGGTAGAAGTGTCTGCAACGTTGGTTTTTGGATGAGGGTATTCACATAAAGAGTGGATGCAACTTCCACGCTGTCAATAGTGCCGCCTAGGTAGGCATCCCTGGCAAAGTTGGCAATGCTGCGCACTTCATGGAATGGAACATTATCATTGAGCGGAAACTCAGCCAGCAGTTGCCATCCCATCGATGCGACAAACGCCGCGCTCTTTTTCCCAACGGCAATAAACTTTGACTGGGCAGCCAGCGGAGCGGCAATGCGAAAGAGGTTTTGATTGAACGACCCGCAGAGTCCCTTGCTCGTGCCCACCAATAAAATTCCACGGCTGCCGATGTCACGCCTCTGAAAGAGCGGAAGGGAAATATCCTCCACATGTCCGATGATGCAATTGGCTAACTCGCTAAGACGCAAGGAGTAACGTCGCCCATCCACGGCAGACCGCTGGGCATGCTTCATCTTTGAAGAGGCAACCAATTGCATGGCACGGGTAATCTCCGCCGTATTTCCAATGGCGCGAATCCGCTGCCTAATTTCCTTAAATCCTTTCACTGCACATTCCCTATCTGCAGAGTGTTTGCTATTTGTTCGAAGAAAAGAAAAAAGTAAAAAATTTTCCAAATTTGTTGTGCGAATAAAATGATTCGCATGGCACTCAAGTTTAAGCGCTCTACCTACGCGAATCGCAAAATTCCCGAAAAGCTGTTGCCGAAAAATTTTTTCTGGCCGTAAAATTGTTGCGAGGTAAAAAGTTGGCTTGTTGATGTTGAAAAAAAAGGCTTCAGGGAAGATGTG